>JBEDJV010000035.1:0-19798 GCA_041172545.1 Bacteroidota bacterium
ATGAATTTCACCCGTTTTAAATCGTTGTATTTAAAAAAGGTCTGGATCAACTTCGCTTTTTCAAAGGTCACTTTGGAGAAAGAACATTTCTCGAAGGAACAGCGATCAATGGTTCCGCCAAAACGCACATTGGAAAAATAGGTATTGACAAAAGCTGTTCGGTTCAATTCTGCCGGACCCAAGTTGATTTTTTCCAATCCAGAATATTCAAATAGTACCTTTGATAAGTCTGTTTTTGTAAAATCACAGGACGAAATAATCGTTCGTAAAAATTCCGTTTCCTTCAGATTGACCCCTTTCAAAGAACAGTGTGCGATGTTCGTTTTTTGTATGGACATGTTCGACAACTTGGCATTCAAAAAGTCACATTGATCGAAGTGATTTGATTTCATTTGGACCTTAGAAAAATCCGCGCCAACGAATTGGCACTTTTTGACATGGGCAGTGTGAAACCTTTCTTGAATATTTTTTATGCCGGAAAAATCAACGTTCACCCAATTACTTTCGGACATGTTCCATCCGTTCTTTTTCCTTTTATCACTTTCCTCCATCACTTTGAACTCACTAGATCCCTGTGAATCAAGGGTGTCCGACACTGGTAACGAGGATTCTTTTTCTGAAAAATAATTTAAATCAATCCCTAAAATTTCAGTTATACGTGAAAGCAAAAGGATGTCCGGTAGCGATTCCCCTCGCTCCCACTTTCCAACTGCCTGTGGACTAATGCCTATTTTCTGAGCAAGAGACGACTGAGAGAAGTTCTTGTTTTTTCGTGCCGAGGCAATTTTTACTCCAATTGATTTCTGTGTGATCATTGCTGAAAGAATTAAAAAGCAAATTTAGGGTATTCTTCACATTAAATGTACTTTAAATCACTATTATTAGATGTTTTTACACTACTTTCAGTTGTTATTTGTATTTCTTATCTCATTTTTAGAAAAGATTGTTTATTAGTCCAAAGAGTTTACATTTACAGTATGAACAACTGGACCGAAAACAACAACGAACTCAGTAAAACATTTGTATTCAACTCTTTCATGGAAGCGATGAATTGGATGGTGAAAGCGAGCGTTGAAATAGAGAGACAAAACCATCATCCCAAATGGACCAATGAATACAACAAGGTACACGTATGTTTAACGACACACGATGAGGGAAATACGATTACGCACAAGGATAGAGAACTCGCTCAAACATTGGATACGATAGAGGTGAGTAGCTCGTTTTAGGGATAATTTGCATCAACTGATGACGGTGTGCCAAATCTTTGGGCTGACCTGTAACAGTATGCGAAGCAGCAACATTAGTCAGTCCTGCCCTTATTTTTACCCATGATGAGTTTAAAGTCGTCGCAATAACAGGTATTATTTCCCGAATACCACGAATAAAATACCAACTTATTTCCAGCGATATCTTTATCAATGGACACGCTTAGTTTTATTTTTTTCCATCCGGATTTTTCTTCCATTATTGTTTTACTCACCGTATAAAAATCTTGAACATTGTTCGCCGCGCATACTAATTGATAATCATCGTCCCCAGAGTATTTCCAAATACTAGCTTCAAAATAGTCTCCTGCTCGAACATTCTCAACGGTACATCCTGTTCCGTACATCGATTCCTTCGTGAGTTTCTCTGAAAACTTACCTGAGAAGGATTTCTCTGAGGATCGCAAGTTGTTATTTTTGAATAAAAATGATTGGTTATTCGTTTTGTAATAAAGTCCATCGGATGTCATTCTTTCCATATCGCAAAACGCTTCATGATATTGATACGTCTTGTTTAATTTTGCGGTATCAATGGTCAGTTGCCAAATCGCATCATACTTTTGATGAAAGACACACTTCATTTTTATAATGGAATCGTTAGGAACATTATACGAGTTAAACTTTTTCAGGATCTCCTTTCTAAATGCTTCTTCCTTCCGTTTGGTTGCGTCTAGAGATACATATAGATTTAAAATCGGATGGCTTTTTAATAGGTCAAACAAACTTATTTCATTGCTCCAATTAAAATAGGTATTCTGCTCAGGAATAAAAAAATAGGTATTCGGATATGTTTATTCATGGCATCCATGTATTCATGCGCATTTTGTCCTACCCAACTAGAGGAAAACCATAAGGAGTATTCTTTTGTCCCTGACCCAAAATAATTAGGGACGATTAGTAGTGGCAAGCCTTTTCTGTTTTTCTTCAGATACTCATGTGCACTATTTCTAGATGCTGCATGTTTCAAAAGGTAGTCGTTCAGCGTATAAATCTTCTTAAATGACAGTAATGGATAAATAATCAAAACACCCATCATCAGTGTTTTTTGCATTTTTTTAGTGTGTGAAAAAAATACAATGAGTAGATAAATACCCAATACGCCCAATAGTATGGACGGGGTGAGGTAACGAAGTGCAAAATGTTTGGACACCAGAATTATGTGTAAAATAAAGGTGCACAATAGTCCAACGATGATCTTATTATGATGAGTAGTCTTTTTCTTTATTACGAACAAGAATACACAAATGATTAATAAACAGCAGATGCAGATAAAGGGGAGTTCTGTGCTCATTATTTTTCCTAAGTTGCTGATAAATGAGGTGCCCGAAATAATCTTTTCCTCGCCGGTACCGTAAGTACCAGCATGAAAGATCAAGCCTTTCATCCATCCAAAGAATCTGTCGTATTGCATGGCTGCGGTGAAGGCAAACAAAGGGATTAGAAGGCCGGTAGAAAGAATATAAATCCCTTTTTGTTTTGTTCTTGGCAGAATGAAAAGAGGAAAAATAGCTAAAGGTAAAAAGGTGATTTTCGTTGCTAAACCAATTGCGGTTAAAAGTGAAAAGTAGAAAGCACTTTTGATGTCCTCCGTGTTGTTTTCCTTGTGGATATAGTTGAATAATACAGCAAGGTATAATAACATTAGCAAAACGAGCAGATGATCAGGTGTCACTATCGTGGACGTTAGCATGATGTCCACGGAAAGAAAAGGAGCTAATTGAAACAAAATCGCGGTAAGGGAGCTTTGACTAACCTTTTGCACAACATACCCAAGAATATAAAGTGCAACCGTTGTTAACAGCAATAGCACCATCCTAAATACATAAATGTATTTCTCGGGATCTGAAATAAAATCTTCTTTTAAAGAATCATTCGATGAAACAAAACATGTGACTTTACACGTAATGGCTCCCAACACGTACAATGGAGTGCCCGGACTTTCTATGCTTTGAATGTATAGATTTCCTTCTGCAAGGTTAACGGAACTGATTAAATGAATGTACTCTGGATCAACCGTTTGCAAGAATGCCTTTGGCGATTTATGCATCGTATGAATACAAAAGAATGCATAAACAATAGGTAAAATAAAAAGGACTAAGTGTTTCTTTAAAACAGGTATAACCATGCTGCTATGAATTGACATTCAGGATAAAGTTAATGCAAATAGTACCGTTTATCCTTAAATTTTCATGGATTTTCACAGGAATACACAAACCAAAACTCAAAACGTCGAGGAGACGAACTTCATGAAACCCTCTAAAACACTAACAGACCAACCAAATGACCGTTCTTTCTATTCCACCGTTACCGACTTCGCCAAGTTTCTTGGTTGATCGACGTTACAGCCACGCATCACTGCGATGTGGTAGGAAAGTAATTGGAATGGAACCGTAGCCAACAATGGAACTAAAAATTCATTCGTTTCAGGGATTTCAATCACATGATCCGCCATTTCACGTACTTGGATGTCTCCTTCAGTGACTACCGCGATGACTTTTCCTTTGCGTGCTTTCACTTCTTGGATGTTCGAAACAACTTTCTCGTAGGAATTTCCTTGAGTAGCGATAACGAAAATCGGCATGTTCTCATCGATTAAGGCAATCGGACCATGTTTCATTTCGGCAGCTGGATATCCTTCCGCGTGGATGTATGAAATCTCTTTTAATTTTAAGGCTCCTTCTAAAGCAACAGGGAATGAACTTCCTCTTCCTAAATAAAGTGCGTTCGTAGCATCTTTGTATTCAGCAGCAATTCCTTGAATCAACGCGTCTGTTTCTAACACTTGTTTCACTTTTTCTGGAATCGCTTCCAATTCAGCCAACATCGTTCTAAACGCTGACTCACTAATCGTTCCTTTTTTGTGTGCTAAGGACAAGGCCATTAATGTTAAGACAGTAACTTGTGCCGTAAATGCTTTTGTTGAAGCCACTCCGATTTCTGGTCCGGCGTGTGTATAGGATCCACCATCTGTCAAACGGGAAATAGACGAACCAACAACGTTACAGATTCCAAGAATGGTTGCTCCTTTTGATTTTGCTAATTCCAAAGCCGCCAAGGTATCCGCTGTTTCTCCTGATTGTGAAATGGCAATTACCACATCATTCTCACTTAAAATCGGATTTCGGTAACGGAATTCACTTGCATATTCGACTTCTACATTGATGCGAGCCAAGTCTTCGATGAGGTACTCACCTACTAATCCAGCGTGCCAAGAAGTTCCACACGCAACTATAATCAAGCGATTCGCTGTGATCATTTTTTGTTCGTATTCACGCAATCCACCAAGGGTTACCCACGCTTCTTCTGCGTTCAAGCGTCCACGGAAACAATCATGAATAGAGCGCGGTTGCTCGTGAATTTCTTTGAGCATGAAATGCTCGTATCCACCTTTCTCCAGTGCCTCTAATTCCATTTCCAATTGTTGGAAAAATGGTGTGCGCTCTTGATCGGCAATATTGTATAATTTTAATCCTTCTTCCAAATCGATGACCGCAATTTCTTCATCATCTAAATACACCACTTTTTTCGTGTATTCGACAATTGGTGTTGCATCTGAAGCTAAGTAAAAATCACCTTCAGCTCCGATTCCAACCACCAACGGACTACTTTTTCTAGCAGCAACCAATCGATTAGGATAATCTTTGGACAAGGCAACGATTGCATATGCACCATGTACTTGTGACAAGGCCAAACGCAATGCCTCACCGTACCATACCTGTTCTTTTTTACTGATGTAATCCACCAAGTGAACGATGACTTCCGTATCCGTTTCACTTTTAAAAATGTATCCTTGGTTTTGAAGTTCGCGTTTCAGCACATCGTAATTCTCGATGATTCCGTTGTGGATCAAGGCAATTTTTCCGTCCATTGAGGTATGAGGATGCGCATTTACATCTGATGGTTCGCCGTGTGTTGCCCAACGTGTGTGTCCGATTCCCGCATGTCCAGCGACGTCATGTCCGAGCGCAAACTCTTCCATCACGCTTACTTTTCCCGCTTTCTTGTATACATTTAAGTTTTCATCGTGCAATAAGGCTACACCAGCGCTATCGTATCCACGGTACTCTAATCTTTTTAATCCTTTTACGACAATCGGAAAAGCTTCCTTTTTGCCAATATATGCTACAATTCCACACATAAATTAATACGTTGTATAAGTCAAAATGAGTTTAGGTTTCATTTTATTGATCGTATTTGGACCATTAAAAACGATGCGTTCTGCAGAATTTCTAAAGAAAACGGGAGAAACAACAACACCTGTATTGTCAATGTTATCAGCGATTAACGCTTGCGTATAGGTTCTTAAATCGATGGCAAAATGTTTTTTGCTATCAACAAAAGCACCAACTACGTTTAAGTTAGAAAGTCTTGTGTCAGTTGCCTTCAAGCGTGCTGCAACAGAAACGGCAGAACCCGGTTTGTAGCGGTAGCCATTTTGAAATTGAACAGGGAGTGTCAAATCTGCACGATGTACCACTACATTCTTTGGAAGATTATCTAATCCAGGGATTTTAATCACTGCTCGTTGACGAAATGCCTGTGCGTAAAAAGTCGATTGTCCTTTCGTGCTGTCTTGTAATACTAACTCCAAAGGAGTGCCTGATTGATCTGTATCAATGTGTACAAAATCAGCAGCTTGACTATTCATAACGATGTCATAGCTCTTTTTTACGCCATTTTGAGTGTAGTAGATCGTCAGTTTCGAAGCGGCGTTGTTATTAATGTTAAAATAGAAAATCGCTCCTTTTCCAATCGTTTGGGACGGATTATTTACTTTCACTTTAAATCCTTTGAAGAATGCTTGGAAATTCACGTTTGACGCAAAAGTACCATTACCACTTGTTGATTCTTCAATGATGCTTTTTGCAAAATTGGTGTCCAAAGGTATTCTCAATTGAGGAGCAAGCGTATCACCACCAACCACAGCATTTGATAGTGGTTTTGGAATAATCGTTCCCATTCCATTCACGACCAAATTTCCTGGTTTCACCGGTTTTGATGAAAAATCATAATAGACGGTGTCCATTGAAAGGCTATCGTTTAACTCATATACTTCAAAGTTTTGCGCGCTGACATCGCCATAATATCCTACGTATTGCAATGCTAATACACAAGAATCGTATACAATTGTACCGATATCTCCAAAAACTGGATTCAGAGATTTGAGTCGAAATTCCGTATAGAATTCAGCGGATACTTTTCCAAATTTTGGATCAATATAACTACCCAAAAGGACATTCGCCATGTTATCTGTAATGGCTGAATCCTCATTTATGGTATACGTGATTAAATCGAAAGTATCGGTCGTAATACCGTTTAATAATTGATCTTGGTCAATCGCTGGTTTTCCAATTTCGTGCTTGTTTTTTTGACAAGAAACGATGAAAATGAGCAGTCCCAATAGCATGGATGAAAATCTTGTCATATTGAAAGGCGTGAAGTGAATTAAGCTAAAACAGATTCTTCCATCACTTTGTCGAAGAACGCAGAAAGTTCTTTTCCTTGATTTTCTTCTGCTACGTAATCCAATTTTAGGGTTGTAGCCTCATCAAAAATTGCTTTCAAGTTAGGCGCTAAATTTTCGCAAGCGATGTTGATTCCATCTGCATATTCAGCAAACACCCGCATGATATTTTCGTGCGTTGGATCTAACAATTTAGTGCAGATTTCTTGTGGAAATCCTTCAAATGCTAATTTTTCATGAAAACGTTTGTCCCAAGGAGTCGCAAAATCATCATTGTACAAACTGATCACCACTTTCGTATCCTTGAAGTGTGGGTCTTTATTGTATACATGAAGTGTGGGTCTTTATTGTATACATGTTTGATGTACAAAGCCATGATGCCTGTCATCCATCCGTGACAATGAATCACGTCTGGCTGCCAACCTAACTTCTTCACAGTTTCCAAAACTCCTCGAGAGAAGAACATCGAACGTTCGTCGTTATCAGGAAAACAATTGCCTTTGTCGTCGTGCAAGGTTGTTTTGCGCTTGAAATAGTCATCATTGTCTATGAAATATACCTGCATCCTTGCCGCCGCAACAGAAGCCACTTTGATAATCAGTGGGTGGTCGTGGTCGTCAATGCAAATATTCAGTCCAGATAGACGAATAACTTCATGCAATTGGTGTCTTCTTTCGTTGATTGCACCAAAACGAGGTGTAAACACACGAATTTCTTTTCCAAGATCTTGAACAAGTGGCGGTAATCTGCGCGCTGTCGATGAAATATCGGATTTCGGTAAAAAAGGGAAGATTTCTTGCGAAATAAAAAGGATTTTTTTCTTTTCCATTCAGTAGTGATAGGAGTACAAAATTAAGAAATTTAAATGAACTTTCATAAAAAGCAATAGCTTTGTCGACGATTCTTTCAATCCTATGTCTAAAGTTAAGGTCATTCATACAGCAGAAGCGCTGCAACAGTTTCGTCAAAAGCTGAACGAAAACTCCCAAACGCTTGGATTTGTTCCAACGATGGGGGCGCTTCACAATGGACATGTCAGTCTGATTAAAAAGTCGACAGAGGAAAACGATTACACGTTAATCAGCATTTTTGTCAATCCTAAACAATTCAACAACAGCGAGGACTTGAAGCAATATCCAAGAACGCTGGATGCAGATTTGAGCTTGTTGGAAGGCTTGGCTAATTGCGTGGTATTCGCACCAGATGAAGCAGAATTGTACCCGAAAAACGACGGATTTGTTCCCATGGAGCTCGGTTCCATTGGACGCGTGTTGGAGGGGGCTTTTCGTCCCGGACATTTTGAAGGAGTGGTGCATGTTGTGCACAATCTTTTTCGCTTGGTGGAGGCAAATCAGGCCTATTTTGGACAAAAAGACTTCCAACAATTGGCAATTATCAGACTATTAACCAAACATTTTGGCTTTCAAACACGGATAATTGCTTGTCCAACGGTACGAGAAACTAACGGACTTGCGATGAGCAGTCGAAACATGCGCTTGAGTGAAAAAGAGCGTCAAGATGCCTTGATCATCATTGAAACCTTGCGCTTGGTCGAAGCGTCTAAAAACATACATTCCATTCAGGAATCATTGGTCACTGCGCGAAGCTTATTTGAACAAGGTTCCTTATCTCTTGAATACCTTGCGATTGTAGATCCCGAAACACTCAATGAGCTAACGGAATGGCAAGAAAAGCAAATTTGTTGCATTGCCGCTCATTGTGGCAGTGTGCGTCTCATTGACAATTTATTATTCTAATCCGTTTATTTGATTTATTTTTGCCGCGGAAAATATTATGTTAATTCAAGCTCTAAAATCTAAAATTCACCGCGTTCGTGTCACACAGGCTGACTTGAACTATATCGGTAGCATTACCATTGATGAGGCATTAATGGAGGCTGCTAATTTGATTGAAGGTGAGCGCGTTCAAATTGTCAACATCAATAACGGTGAGCGTTTCGAGACTTACGTGATCAAAGGTGACCGTGAATCCGGAATGATTTGTCTCAATGGTCCTGCAGCACGCAGAGTCGCTGTGGACGATATCATCATCATTATTGGATACGCCTATTTAGACTTTGAAGAAGCGAAAACATTCAAACCATCGTTGGTGTTTCCAAACGAATCTACGAATTTGTTGGCTTAATTTTCTTGGTTTCATTTCTTGAAACCACTACCTTTCCAAAAAAAACTGATGGCAAGATTGGCCTACATCCAAGATAAAATTGTTTCGATTGAGGAAGCACAAAAGCGCATTGCCCTTTACAAACTGAAAAACGAAGCACTCGTTTTCACGAATGGTTGTTTCGATGTCTTGCATCTTGGACACGTGCGCTATCTAGCGGCTGCGGCAGATTTAGGAAAACGCCTCATCGTTGCCATCAACACAGATGATTCTGTTCGTAGACTCGGAAAAGCAGCAAATCGACCCATTAATCCAAACGATGCACGCGCCACCTTGATTGCGGCCTTGGGATTCGTTGATTTTGTTGTTTTTTTTAATGAGGATACACCATTGGAAATCATTACTGCTTTAAATCCTGACGTGTTGGTCAAAGGAGCAGATTACGATAAAAACGAGTTGGATCCATCCCAAAAATCCTATATTGTCGGGTCAGATATCGTAAGAAAAAACGGTGGACTGGTAGAAACCATTGATTTGGTGCAAGGATATTCGACGACTGAGATCTTAAAAAAAGGAGCAAACTAATCTGCTCGAGGAAGCTTTTTACAGTTGAATCTTTTTATACTGTGCGTCAAACGTCTTTTCTTTCCCCCAAATTTTATCCAAATATTTTCCATCTGCAATGATCAACGCATCTAATTTCGCTTTGCTAGCGATGTTCTTTTCTGTGATATCTTGATTCAGGGACACTTTTGTAATAGTCACGAGCACCTCCTTGTTCTCTGAATCAAATTCAAAGCAATTAAATAGGATTAAATGAGTTTTTGTTCGGAAACTGCCTCTTGTTTTGTACGTAAATCCATTCGTTGAAAATTTAGCACGAATGTCTTTCAGACTGGTCTGACCGTTTTGTAACCAATCATTTTCCAGGTAAACAACTTTACCTTTTTCCACGGTAATTGAAAAGTCATTGCCATTTTCAGTGCGGAACTTTTGCATGTTTCCTTCCTTAGCTATCTGTTCTAATCCGACATTTTCAAGTGATTTTTGAGGGTCGTTAATTTTTATTCCATGCATAGAAATATCTCCAGATGGAAGTAAAAAAGAACTAGTCAAGAAGAGGACAAAAATGGATTTAAAAATCGCTGCGCGTTTCATTACATTCATATGTTTGGATTCTACAAAGAAGATTTGAAATTACTCATTTATTTGCTCACTCATTTCCCTCCTCCTGAACCAAGCTTGACCCCAGTCTGTTGTTCCTTTTCCTGTTGTTGCTTCCAAGTATTCAAGGTCTTTTTCAATTTTGAGTCTTTTGTCTGTTTCTTTTCTTCCATGAACTCTTGTTTGCTCGCTGGACCAAATTTGATTTTCAGGTCTTCTTTGGGAACATCTTTCGGTATGTATGCTTTCACGGTGGAATCCTTTTGGAAAAAGCCGAATTCCGCTTTCAACATCGATTTAGCTTGTGCTTTCTCTTCTTGTCGGTATTCTTTCGCCTGAACTTTGCGTCCTTCGGAATCCCACTCATAGATTGGTTTTTCGAGTGTGCCGTGCATGCGCAAGAACAGGCGGACACCCGTTCCATCGTCGATGACTTCTCCAAACTCTGTTTGATTCTTCGTAGCTTTCAAGTCTCTAAAACGGAAAGCAAAACGATAATCAATATCGTCCGTAAACGAATGTCGGCCAGACACATCCATATCTAAAGCGGTGGAACGGATCGTCATTTTTGGTATTTCCACCTGTCCATTTTTTATGTAGATGCTGTTTTCCATCGTTTGAAAATCTACGTCCTTCAATTTGTCTTCTAACTGTTGAATGTTCTCTTTTCCGAGCACTAATTTTCCAGACTTCGTTTTTAAACTTTCTGTGATGTCTTTGAAGGATGCCACATTTTTTAGATGTCCGTTGTAGACTTTCAAATCTAATTTTGCTTCGATTCCACTGTAAATAATTCCTTTCGCCAATGTAAATGGCGCTCGAAAGAACAAGTTTGCTTCTGCGCGTCCAGAAATATTTTGCTCGCGAATTACGGTTTGATCAAAGTTCTCCCATTCTTTGAATAGCGGTTTGAATTTTAGGTTTTTTCCGGCGATTTGTGTCGTAAGGATAAATTTTTCTGGTTCCTTCTCTTCGATGATTAAAGCCCCACTGAGCAGTCCTTCGGCATTCACCAAACTCATTTGTGGGAAATGTAAACGTCGGTGTTCAATGTTCATTTTACTGATCAGGTGTGAAAATTCGTGTTTACCATAACGCAATTTTTCAATTTGTAAATTGATTTCACCTTGAATGTTATCGGGTAAGGAATACACCTGACCGGTTTCAATTTTCATCTCCTTACTTGTTGAACCAAGATCCTCTACGTATAGGTGTTTGCTTTCTACTAAAACACTGGTTTTCAAATCTCCTTTTCCATTGATGTAGGGAAAAATATTGTCAAAAATACCATTGAGTTTTACATCGCTGGAACCCAATTTGAGGGATGTGTTTTCAATTCCTGCTTCATTTCCACGCAGAAATAAGCGTCCATTCACCTCGCTAAATCGACGTTTGTCCGCCATTAATTTTAAGGAAATATTTTTTAATTCGAGTTGGCCATTGCATTGATCTACCGCTAATTCTCCCTCCGGGTTTGTCGCTAATTTAAAGTTTGTTTGAATGCCCAAATTACCCCGTACCTCATCAATGGAAGGCAAGTGAAAAATCGAATGAATCAAGGCTAAATCTACATTTCCTTTGGCTGACCCCTCCACCTTAGGTCGGTCAAATTCTCGAAGTTCTACTTCACCCGAAAAGGGTCCGCCGGCTGTTCGAAAGCGCACATTCTTCATAGAAATATATTCTCCCTTTTCTCCCGTGTTGCTGTATTTTCCACTTAGTTGAATGTCCTGTATTTTCAAGCCATGTTCTGGTTCGGTTAATTCCCCATTTTCAATACCAAAATCAGCATTCATTCCAATGGGATCAACGGCAGATATTGCCCCGGCTAAATCCAAGTGAAAATCCACTTTCCCACTTCCTTTGAATGTCTTTACATCTTTCGCAGCATCTAAGGAGAATTCATTGACTAATTGCGTCAATTGAATGTTTTTCGATTGAACCGTAAACTGAAGACTGTCCGGACTAACCCTTCCATTCACTGAGAAAGGTAGGTGCTCGACGCTTAATTCCGCATTTTTGAGAGAATATATTCCCGTTAGCTGATTGACATCCAACGCGAAATTAAACGCTGTATTTTTATTGCGTAATAAGGTAATCTCCCCACTTTTCAAGCGTCCTAATTTCATTTTACCCATGGCTTTTGCCACGAATGCATCGGAGGAAAAATCACCTTTGATGCGTGCATCCTCAAACGTTGAAGAAAGGTATTGTTTGGAAGAAACGTTGTCATAAATGAATCGCAGTCCGTCGATTTTTACTTCTTTCAAGGATAGGTTAAAGTCCGTTTTCGTGTCACTCGGACTAGGTTTAAAGATGTCGAAGTTTTCCTTTCCACGTGCGTCGTAGCGAATGGCTAGTTTTCCTGGGCTCACTTTCACCCGTTTAACGTGGTATTTTCCCTGATAAATATCCCATGGATTAAACGTTAGGCGCAATTGATCCGTGTAAAACAGGGTGTCCGAAACCTGTGCATTCGGCAGAGACTCTTGAATAAACAAGTGCTCAAAATCCACCGACAAATTCGGAAAGGACGACCAGAAAACGAGGTCCATTTCCGAGACATTCAACGGAACATTTAAATGCGTATTCACTTCGGTCAAAACAAGTCCGCAAATGCGATCCTTGAAGAAAAAAACAAGTCCTGAGATCAGCAAACAAATGCTCAAAAGTGGAATCAATATCCATTTAACAGAAATACGGAGAAATGTTTTCATAGCTGATAGACGAAGGTAAAGTAAGAATGCGTACAGACAGGGGTTGATAAAGTCAACTTATGAACGCGAAAATGTCAGTTGGTCACATTTATTTTATGCCAATTCCCGTGCAGGAATTAGTAATTTTCATGAGATGACTTATCTTTGTAGTCTTAATTCAAATCCAATGAGTCATATCGAACTTTCTGAACAGGAAATCCTGAGAAGAGAATCCCTTCAAAAATTACGTGATTTGGGCATCGACCCTTATCCAGCTGCCTTGTATCCCGTTGATGCGTATGCAAGTCAACTGAAGCAGGATTTTGAAGACGGTAAGGAAGTTTGTTTGGCCGGACGAATGATGTCTCAGCGCATTATGGGGAAAGCATCCTTTGCTGAATTACAAGATGCATCTGGAAGAATTCAGGTATACATTAACCGCGACGAAATTTGTCCAGGAGAGGATAAAACGCTTTACAATGAAGTCTTCAAAAAATTGCTTGATTTAGGCGATTTTATTGGAGTGAAAGGACACATGTTTAAAACACAAGTAGGTGAAATCTCTGTTCACGTGCATTCATTTACTGTTTTAAGTAAATCCTTGCGTCCACTTCCGCTACCAAAAACAGATACGGAAGGAAACGTACACGATGCCTTCACTGATCCGGAATTACGCTACCGTCAACGTTATGTTGATTTAGTCGTGAATCCACACGTGAAAGAGGTTTTTGTTAAAAGAACAAAGTTATTCAATGCCATGCGTCACTTCTTTAACGAAGCTGGATACATGGAAGTAGAAACACCTATTTTACAAGCCATTCCTGGAGGAGCATCTGCTCGTCCATTTATCACGCACCACAACGCATTAGACATTCCATTGTACATGCGCATTGCGAATGAACTTTACTTAAAACGATTAATCGTTGGTGGATTCGATGGCGTATATGAGTTCTCTAAAAACTTTAGAAATGAAGGAATGGACCGTACGCACAATCCGGAATTTACGGCAATGGAAATTTACGTTTCCTACAAAGACTACAATTGGATGATGGACTTCACCGAGCGCCTGTTGGAACATTGTGCGATGAGCGTGAACGGAAAAACAGAAGCTACTTTTGGGGAGCATCACATTGATTTCCGTGCTCCTTACAAACGCGTGACGATGCGTCAATCGATTATCGATTTCACTGGCTTCGACATCGATGGCAAATCGGAGGAGGAATTATTTGCTGCGGCAAAAGGAATGGGAATCGCTGTTGACGAAACCATGGGGAAAGGAAAATTAATCGATGAGATTTTCGGAGCAAAATGCGAAGGAAATTACATTCAACCAACGTTCATCACGGACTATCCGAAAGAAATGTCTCCCTTGTGTAAAGTTCACCGAGATAATCCGGAATTAACGGAGCGCTTTGAATTAATGGTTTGCGGGAAAGAGGTAGCAAATGCATACTCCGAGTTAAATGATCCGATTGACCAGCGCGAACGTTTCGAAGAACAACTTCGTTTGCAAGAAAAAGGAGACGATGAAGCGATGTTTATCGACCAAGATTTCTTGCGAGCACTGGAATACGGAATGCCTCCAACAAGTGGACTTGGTATCGGAATGGATCGATTGATCATGTACCTCACGAATAATGCCTCTATTCAAGAGATTTTGTTCTTCCCTCAAATGAGACCGGAAACGAAAAGTGTGAAAATCGAACTGAACGAGAACGAACAAGCCATCTTTTCTGCGATGCAAAAACTAGGTGAATCTGTTTTACCTGAGTTACGAGCTCAATTTGCTGAAATGAGTAATAAAGTTTGGGATAACAGCGTAAAAACGTTGACGAAAAACAACTTGTTGAAGGTGAGTAAAGAAGGAGAAGTCCTTTACATTCGTTTGGTTTAATCGTATTTGATCCACTTTAACATTTCTGTCTGACTTTCTCCAAGGTAGTTGGTCCATGTTACGCGAACAAAGTAACAACCTGCTGCTAATTCCATGGGTAACGTCGCATAGGATTGCTGCTGAACATTCCAGGCTGACGCTATTTTTCCATTGGCATCTACTAAAATCAGACTGAACGCTGATACCTCATCATTCGGTAATCTGATGTACACTTCCTCGCCAACAGAAGATGGATTCGGATACAATTGCACGTGTTCGGTACTTGGCGTCAAGAACTTCGATCGATCGAATTCGAATAAAAAGAATCCATTGTTTCGGTCGGATATCAAGATGCGTTCACTCGGTAAAAGTGCATGAACTCCCCAAGCGCCCCACATGGAAAATCCATTCGTAATAGCGTTATCGATATACGTATCATAAATTCCTATTTCAGCGGGTGGATTCTTGCGCAGATCGAAAATTCGAAGTCCATCATTATAGTACGCAACAAAAGCAAATTCATTCGTAATGTGAATGTTATGAGGTGTTTTCGGATAGGGTGTGTTCTCCGTTCCAAAAAACTGTTGAACTTGCAATTGTCCATTTGCCGATACACGGCATTTTTTGATCGGTAATCCAGCGGTTTCATCCGCAAATACGTAGGTGTTTTCATCCGGACTCAGCCACCCTTGATGGTTGTATCCTTGTTGTGGATAAAAGTTCAGATTATTCTCATAAACAGGATTGCTTGGATTACTGAAGTCATAGGTCCGCAGTCCATCAAAGCCACAATTCAAAATCGCTCGATTGTTTTTTACGTAAAGGTCATGAACCTCTGGAATGTCGTTTGGTCCTTCCCAAAGCAGGGTCGGTAGAATCGGATTAGCCAAGGAATAAACGCGCAGCGGAACAATCCCTAGTTCGTTGCCGTTAACGATTGGATTGACAAGCGTTAAATATAGTAGGGCATTCGTTGAGTCGATAAACAGATTGTGCGATTTGCCAAAATACTGATCCTGTAAATCGGCAACGAGGTGAACAGAATCTGGCAAGTAAGAAACATCGATTATTTGGAGACTACTTGGACCTTCGTCGCAAGTAGCGTAGAGGTAATTTTGGAAGTGTTTGTATTCGCGGGTTATGGCTTGAGCTGATTGAAATCGACCTGGGACAAAGTCGACAAAACGCAGACTGTCTTGTTCCGTTAGTTCGAAAATATGTGCGCCTTCTGTGGAACCGATGACGCCATATTCACGTCCGTTTTGCACAAAAGCCCAACAACTACTGAATCGCACCTGACTAGAACTGGTCATAATGGTATCCGCAAACCAATGATCTAACAAACGAACATTTTTTATTTCTTGGGCTGAAAGGCGTCCGAAAAGGAAAAGCAAAGAAATAAAAATGAGTTGTTTCATATTGGTTAGATGTAGCGTTTACAAAATTCCCACATCACGATTCCTGCACAAACGCTAACGTTCAGGCTGTGCTTTGTACCAAATTGGGGAATTTCAATCACGTAGTTAGACGCGTCGATAACGTGTTGATTTACCCCGTTAACTTCGTTCCCAAAAACTAACGCAAACTTATCATCCGTTAGTGCATGAATGTCTTGAAGCATCGTTGTTTTCTCCGTTTGTTCCACCGTACAAACGGCGTAACCTTGTTGTTGAAGCTCCGCTGTTACTTCTAAAATATTGGAACGGTATTCCCACTCCACTGTTTCTGTTGCGCCAAGTGCCGTTTTGTGAATATCTCGGTGAGGGGGACAAGCACATATTCCGCAGAGGTAAATTTTCTCCACATTAAACGCATCCGAAGTACGAAAAAAAGATCCAATGTTGTTCAAGGAACGAATATCATCTAAGACAATAACGATCGGGTTTTTCGCTTGTAATTTAAATGCTTCATCTGAAACGCGGTTCAGTTCCCAAAGCTTTAATTTTTTGTTTTTTGATTCAGTGCTCATCTTGAATCAAAGTTAAGAGTAATTGTTAAAATGTTCTTGGAAATAGGTGCAGAAGACCACATAAAAATTCCTAATTTTAAGTTCCAATTTTAAATTGCCCAACTTGTCAAAAACGAACACAGAGAAAGTCGTCGCAGAAACGCCTTTGATGAAACAATACAATCAAATTAAAGCCCGGCATCCGGAAGCTTTGTTGTTGTTTCGCGTGGGAGATTTTTACGAAACATTTGGGGAAGATGCGATAAAAACATCGCGCATTTTAGGAATTATTCTAACAAAGCGTGGAAGTGGTTCGGCTACCGAAATTGAATTAGCTGGATTTCCACACCATTCCCTGGACACGTATTTACCGAAACTTGTCCGAGCTGGACAGCGCGTAGCCATCTGTGACCAATTAGAGGATCCTAAATTGACGAAAACCATTGTCAAAAGAGGTGTAACAGAACTAGTAACACCTGGAGTTTCTTTTAACGATCAGGTACTTGAACAATCCCGAAACAATTTTCTTTGTGCCATCCATTTTGAAAAAGCAACGATTGGTGCGGCCTTTTTGGACGTCTCCACAGGTGAATTCTTGGTTGCACAAGGGAACAAAGAATACATCGATAAACTCATCAGTGGGTTTGAACCAACGGAAATTATTTACCAAAAAAATAAGCGAAGTGACTTTGAACAGCAATTTGGAGAAAATCACTTTACGTTTCGCTTAGAGGATTGGGTGTATGCCAATGAATACGCGAACGAAATGCTGACGAAGCATTTTGGAACAAAATCGTTGAAAGGATTTGGGATTGAAGGATTATCCGCCGCGATTGTGGCTGCTGGAGCGGTTTTTCATTATTTGAATGAGAATCAGCACCACCGTTTAGGACACATTTCAACGATTTCAAGAATCGAAGAAGAAAAATACGTTTGGCTAGATCGCTTTACCGTTCGAAACCTCGAATTGATTTATTCTGCCAATGAAAATGCAGTCACGCTTTCAGATGTGTTGGATCACACCTTGACTCCTATGGGTGGACGCCAAATGAAACGTTGGATTGTTTTGCCATTAAAGGACCAAAAGCCGATCGAGGAGCGTTTGGATATTGTGGAATATTTAGTGAAACAGACTGAAATTAGCTATGAAATTGGCCAACGACTCAAAGAGATTGGCGATTTAGAACGCTTGATTTCAAAAGTCGCTGTTGGGAAAGTGAACCCGAAAGAAGTCATGCATTTGCGTCGAACATTGATGCAAATTGATCCCATAAAGGAACTTTTAAAAGATGGGGATTTAGTTTCCTTGAAAAAACTGACCGAACAGATGAATGCGTGTCAGAGTTTGATTGATCTGATAAACAATACCCTTTGCGACGATCCTGTCGCTCAAGTTGGAAAAGGAATGATTATCCGCTCAGGTTTTCATGCAGAATTGGATGAACTTCGGGAAATTTCATTCAACGGAAAAGATTTCTTAGAACAAATCCAAGAGCGCGAATCGAAGCGCACAGGAATACCCAGTTTAAAAATAGCTTTCAATAACGTTTTCGGTTATTTCATTGAGGTTCGCAATACCCACAAGGACAAAGTTCCAGAGGAATGGATTCGAAAACAAACATTGGTGAATGCGGAACGCTATATCACGGAAGAACTAAAAGAATACGAAAGTAAAATACTCGGTGCTGAAGAAAAAATCTACGCCATCGAATCTAAATTATTTCAAGACCTTGTGTTCAGTATGGCAGATTACATTCAGCCCATTCAACACAACGCTTTGCTGATTGCCCGTTTGGATTGTTTGTTCTCTTTTGCGCAAACAGCGACTGAAAACAACTATGTGCGTCCAGAGATCAATGAAAGTTTTGTTCTAGACATCAAAAACGGAAGACATCCGGTGATTGAACGGCGTCTTCCCGTTGGTGAAACATATATAGCAAACGACGTCTTACTCGACAATAACGATCAGCAAATCATCATGATTACGGGTCCGAATATGAGTGGTAAAAGTGCGATTCTTCGTCAAACCGCTCTCATTGTGCTCATGGCTCAAATGGGAAGTTTTGTCCCTGCAGGTGCCGCTAAAATTGGATTAATCGACAAAGTTTTCACCCGTGTTGGTGCCTCAGATAACATTTCTTCCGGGGAATCTACCTTTATGGTGGAGATGAATGAGACCGCTAGTATTTTGAACAATATTTCTCCACGAAGTTTAATTTTATTGGATGAAATTGGTCGAGGGACAAGTACCTATGATGGAATCTCTATTGCATGGTCCATCGCTGAATTTATCCATGAAAATGCAAAAGCTAAATGTAAAACCTTGTTTGCTACCCATTACCATGAGTTAAATGAAATGAGTAAAAGTTTTGGACGCATTCGAAATTACAATGTCTCCGTCAAGGAACTAGGGGACCGTGTTTTATTTTTACGGAAATTAACCCCTGGCGGTAGCGCTCACTCCTTTGGAATTCATGTTGCTCGAATGGCTGGAATGCCACAAATGGTATTGAAACGAGCTGAGGAAGTATTAAAAGACCTCGAATTCTCCCATGCGAATGTTGGATCCAACAGTGGAGGTAAAAAAAAGAAGTCGGACAAAGACCCTAACATGCAGTTAAGTTTTTTCCAATTAAACGACCCTGTTTTAGAGCAGATTCACGAAGAATTAATTGGAATTGATATCAATACCTTGACACCTGTAGAAGCGTTGATGAAGTTAAATGAAATCAAAAAATTAACAGGTGGATAAAATCAAAGGATTTTTAGGATTGGTTTTTTTAGTTGGAAGCCTTTTTGCTTGCTCCATAGATGAGGCAAGGCCAATAGCGCATAAAAAATTGGTCATCGCATCTGATTTTCTCTACCAAAAAGACTCTAAATTCTTTTCGGAATTAGCCGAAAAGGAGCATGTACAGATCGAAATCCTACACATGCGTGCAGATTCCATTGAATACCGCTTAAAAAAAGACGGATTCAATACAAATGTGGATGTGGTACTTGTTCAATCCTTATTGAGTATAAAAAACCTGAAGAATCAAGCTTTTCAAAAGATTGAAGAAACTACTGATCAGGAACTTACCAATCTGACAAAATTTCAAAAAAACTGGTATTTGATTGCAAGAGATCCATTTATCCTGACCTACTTAAAAGATAGCTTAGAAAAACCAAGCTCCTATAGAGAATTAAGCACCGATTTTTTGTGGACGAGTCCCGATTTACAATCCATCGAATTGATAAAAGCGCAGGTAAGTTACCAGT
>JBEDJV010000036.1:0-757 GCA_041172545.1 Bacteroidota bacterium
GTATTTAAAGGTAGCCGTTTGAGATAGTAAAGGCCTTCCACTTTTCAGCTTGATCCTTGTTCAAAACCCGAGGCATTTTGTTTTGAGCACCTAATTTACCTAAAGAATCTAAGAAGCCATAAAATGTTGCGGTTGGAACAATTGTGAGCAATGGTTTCCCCAAATTGTATTTACGAACGTATGCATAATCATCGTTTAATAGGCTCAGCTCTTTATCCAATTCCTCAAGAATGAGTTCTTGATCAAAGGGAACATCTGAACCAACAAACCAATGATGAAGCTGTTTTTCCTCGTCAGCAAAAAGAGTGTATTCTGAAATCTTTACTCCTTGAACATGTGAAACATTCATTAATGCCTGGTTAATGTTGTCCAAAGAAAGGTGCTCGCCGCACAAACTTAAAAACTGTTTAATTCGACCTGAAATGATGATCTCATGCGCTTCTAAATCAACAAAGCGAACCAAGTCACCGATGAGGTATCGCCATAATCCCGCATTTGTTGTAATGACCAAAGCGTAGTCAACACCTTCCTTTACTTCACTAATTGTATATGCTTTATTCGGGTTGATTAGTTCACCGTTTTCATCGAAATAGTCAGAATTGAAAGGAACGAATTCGAAAAATATCCCATTGTTCATTAACAATTTCATCCCTTTTCGATCCGGACTTGTTTGATAACCAAAATAACCTTCACTCGCTAAATAGGTATCCAACAATTCTACTTTCTGAGAGCAGATTTTCTCAAGTCTTTCGCGGTA
>JBEDJV010000036.1:764-27616 GCA_041172545.1 Bacteroidota bacterium
ATATAGATTCCTCCGTGAACATACACATGTAAATTCGGCCAAATGTCATGAATGGAATTCAGTTGATAATGCTTGACAATTTCCTCCATTAACAAAATGCACCAGCTTGGAATACCGGCAATAATACCAATGTTCCATTTGGGTGCCTGCTCAATCATCAAAGGCAATTTTTCTTTCCAGTTTTTTAGATTGGTAATTTTTTTTGACGGTTTTGTAAAAGGAGCTGCAATGATCGAGGTATGTTTCTTTAATATCCCACTTAAGTCCCCTTCAATGTGTGTGCTTTTTTTAGTCAGTTTTGTGGATCCACCTACAGCTAAGATACTTGCAGAATAAAATTCTTCAGGTAAATTTAATTCGTGTAAAATCGAAAATTGACGAATACTTACTCGTTGAAATGAACGAATCATTTCGGTAGTAACTGGAATGCGCTTACTGGGCGAGCCCGTGGTTCCGGAGGATAACGCGTAATATTTTATTCTTCCTTTCCAAGTGTGATCCTTTACCCCTGCAATCGATTCTTTCAACCATTTTTCATAAAACTCATCGTAATCAACAATGGGTACCATTTTTTGGTATTGGGATACCACATCTGTTTTCGTTAAAATGGCATGAAACGAATAAACAAAACCGAATTTTGTGCTTTTGGCACGCTCAATTGTATTGCGCAATGCTTCCAATTGATGACGGTAATCAATCCCTTTCTTCGCGTTTCGCTTGAAGCTTAGTGCGGTCGTTTTCCGGATAAGTTTTCCGATAATTGGCATAATCCTATTTTAGTCGTGAAAAGTAAATACCCTCCCCACAAAAATAAAGATAAAACTAGTGCGTTCTTTAGTCACTTTGTCTTAATTTTGTAAAAAATACAACTATGCAACAAAAAACATTTATCGTACCTCATGATTTTACGATCGTTGCGGATATCGCTCTACAACACGCCATTGCAACTGCAAAACCTTTAAACGCAGTGGTTCAACTTCTTCATGTTGTTTCAAAAGAAAATCAAATTCAAGATGCATTAACACAATTGCAAAATGTAATTGAGAAATTTGCAGGTGATGGAGTGAATCTTCAACCAAATGTTCGCATAGGAAGTATTTTTGAAGACATTGGTGCATTTGCTGCTGAACACCAGGCTGAGTTGATCTTCATGGGAACGCACGGCGCTCATGGTTGGCAACACATCACCGGAAGTCACGCGCTAAAGGTGGTAACCAGTTCACAAGTACCTTTTATCATTGTGCAAGAAAAATCTGTGAAACCAACAGGATATGATTCCATCGTTGTCCCAATGGATTTACACAAAGAAACCAAACAAAAATTATCTATCGTTGCGAACTTAGCGAAGTACTTCAATTCAAAAGTTCACGTGGTTACTCCGGATGAAACTGACGAATATTTACGTCATCAAGTGATTTCAAATATCACGTTCTCCGAGGGATTCTTTAAGGATCGCAATATTGAAATGACCTCGGCTATCGTTTCTAGAAGTGGATTCGATAAAGAAGTGGTAAAATATGCAGTTAGTGTTGATGCCGATTTAATTGCTATTATGAATCTTAATCGCAATAATTTCTTGTCCGCTTTAACAACGAACTACGAGCAATACATCATCACAAATGACGCATTGATTCCAACCTTGATCGTTAATCCAATCCAAATTGGAAACGAGCATGGTAGCATGTTCTCTATTTAATTTAGTTTTATGTCGAGATTGATCACATTGCACGAGTTTATCGTGACGAATCAAAGTCACTTTCCTTATGCTACAGGTGAACTTTCCAGATTACTGAATGACATCGTTCTTGCTTCCAAAATTGTAAGTAATGATGTGCGTAAAGCAGGACTTGTTGAACATATCTTGGGTGCCCAAGGCGGTCAAAATGTGCAAGGCGAAGAACAACAAAAATTAGACGTAGTGGCAGACGATGCCTTTATCCGTGCATTTGAAAATGGTGGAGAGGTTTGTGGCATCGCATCTGAAGAAAACGATGATTTCCTTGCATTCGAATCAGAAGAGTCTAAAAATGGAAAATATGTGGTCTTGTTTGACCCGCTTGATGGTTCAAGTAACATCGATGTGAATGTTTCGATAGGAACTATTTTCTCTATCTACCGCCGCATTTCTCCACAGGGTACAAAAGCGACATTGGAAGACATGTTGCAACCTGGAACGGCTCAAGTTGCTGCAGGATACGTGCTTTATGGGTCTTCGACCATCCTTGTTTACACAACTGGAAATGGGGTACATGGATTTACTCTAGACCCAAGTATCGGAGAATTTTTCCTCTCTCATCCTGATATGAAAATGCCGGAAAATGGACGAATTTATGCCGTAAATGAAGGGAATTTGAACGATTTTGAACCTGGATTGAAAGCATACGTTAGCTATTGTCAAAGCAACGAAAATCAAACGGGAAAACCATATTCTGGGCGTTATATCGGTTCTCTTGTCGCTGATTTTCACCGTCACATGATCAAAGGCGGAATTTACATCTATCCGGCTGTTCCATCTGCTCCAGAGGGAAGGTTGCGATTATTGTATGAATGTAATCCCTTGGCGTTTATAGCTGAACAAGCGGGTGGACTCGCAACAACAGGAAAGCAACGCATCATGGAAATTCAACCCACTAAATTACACCAACGCATTCCATACTATGTTGGATCGAAATTAATGGTGGAAAAAGCAATGAATCTTTTAGCTGAAAATTAAGGTGCTTACCTAGCCGTAAGTTTGAGGGTATAATCTGCTTGAACAAGCGGAGAACCTGGATCTTTATTATACCGTACTTGTTGTTTTACAAGTCGAATCACATCGTTGATGATGGATTGATTTGTACACGTTGTAACAGATTTAATGCTTCGGCAATCGGTCACAACTCCATCTGAATTTATGGTCAATTTCAATCCTACGCGGCAATCAACGTCGATGTCGTATTGCGGTGTACTTACATTGTTTAAACGCACACGTGCTTTTCCACTTCCACCGCCTTTTCCTGGTCCACCTCCATCTTCTGGTCCACTTCCGGGACCTCCGAATGGACCATTGCCGGAACCTGTTCCACCACCGCTTCCACCGGTTCCGAAGTAATTCGTTCCTCGGACCGTTGTAGATGTTGGATTCGTTGAATTATTCGTGTTGTTGTTATTCGATTGTCCACTAGTTGTCGTAAAATCGCTTGAATGACTTGTAGCGACGCGCTCGGTTTGATCCTGTGGTTGATC
Source organism: Bacteroidota bacterium (assembly GCA_041172545.1). GTDB lineage: Bacteria > Bacteroidota > Bacteroidia > Flavobacteriales_D > Crocinitomicaceae > UBA952. The sequence goes on from JBEDJV010000036.1 coordinate 3,990, forward strand.
GATGGGTGCATCCGATGAGGTTCCTCCACCACGACTGCCACTTTCTTCAGCAATGAGCTCCACGTGTTCCATTTCAAACAATTCGATGACTTCATCGGATTTTAATGGTGGAACATCTTCAGGAATTGCAGGGAGAATATTGAACTGCGTAATCATCAGTAAAATGAAAAGAATCAACAGGGAAATAGACGTGTACACCAAGGATCTCTTGACTTCACTTCTAGATTCCATGTAATCTTTTTCAAATATGTCGATATATGCACTCATCTTAATCTCTTTGCTGTTAAACGAAATGGATTCTTAAATCTAACTGTGTTCTTTCGTTGCAATGATCATTTTTAATTGATTGACCATTCCAATTTCTAACAAATCAACCAATTCTTGAACCTTAGAATCGAAAGGAATACGCAAGACTACAGTGCTATCGCCTTTCTTTTTTGTCTCCTCGACAAGTACTGGTCCTATTTGATCATAGGGAACTTCTTTGTTGTCTACACTGTATCTTTTTGCGTTCGTCACAGGATCGATTTCCACCGATAATGCAACGTGAGCCTTGTTTGTTTTTTCATTATTCTTCGCTTGTGGAAGGGGAACTTTTATTACGTTCGGATTCGCAAGCGTCGAAATAATCAAAAAGAACAACAACAAAAAGAACATGATGTCGCTCAATGCAGAAGTAGCTACCTCCGCATGGAACCTTCTATTACGCTTTATGGCCATCGCTAGGTCGATTCAATTTGATGAATTCTAAGTTAACTCGTTGAATTGCTAATGCATAGTTATCAATCATTCCATTCAATAAATGGTATGCAGTAAAGGCAATGATACCAACAACCAATCCAGATCCAGAAGAAATCATTTTTTCATATAATCCTCCAGAGATATTTCCAATTGACACATTTTCTGTTACGGAAATACTATAGAAAATTTTGATTACCCCAGAAATGGTACCGATGAAACCAAGTGTTGGTGCAATACCTGCAATCAATCCTAGATGTCCAATGTTTTTCTCCATTTTTCCAATTTCGATATTGGCTACTTTCTCCATGTTGGATTCAATTTGTGGAATCGGACGTCCCATTGATTGTACACCTTCGCGCACCACATTTCCAAATGCGGTATGGTCATGAGACAACGTGTCCATTGCCCCTTGGATGTTCGCATTTTGAAGGTTGTTTTTGATTTCTGACAACATGTGTTTGTTGTGCTTTGTCATGCGTTTGATGTATAAATAACGTTCCACAGAGACATACGAAGTATAAAACAATAGAATCGCGATTGGAATTAAGAAGAATCCACCTTTCATTAAGAACTCTAAAGCAGAAATTTCTTCTACAATTTTACCTGTTTCTTCCGCAGCGGTTGTGGCAACTGGTGCTGCTTGATCCTGAGCGTACATAAATCCTGTCGAGATCAACGATGAGATCACAAATAGATATTTCAATTGTTTTTTCATATTGTTTATTAGTTTTCGTCGGATAAAAGTAAAAAATGAATGCCGGTTAAAATAAACGTGACTTATTAGATATTCACATCAAATTGTTATTTCACTTTCTGTATACACCAACAACGACGATCGGTTCATTTTGGTACATGTTTATCGAATTTCTTGAACATACCCTATTCAGCTTATTTTTCACTTCATTGAACATTTAAAATATCCCTGACATTTCTACGTTAGCAATCAAATAAGAATCATTAATTTCGCGCTATTCATGGATCAAGCTCAACTCCTGAAATCTATTGCCAAACTTAGGCAAATCGACGAAACGGCTTCACTCTTAAGCCAGGGGAACGTGCGTGTCCAATGGAAAGGACTTGTAGGATCTGCTAAGTCACTGACCTCCATTTGTGTAGCGCAACAAGTCCCGGGAAACCATCTTTTTATTCTGGAAGACAAAGAAGAAGCGGCCTATTTTTTAAATGACTTAGAAGGACTTTTTCCCGAAGATAAACGGGTACTATTTTTTCCTGCCTCTTATCGAGTTCCTTATCAATTAGAAGAAACGGATAACGCTAATGTCGTCACACGTGCCGAAGTGCTTGAACGCATTTCTGGTGGAGCAAACGCTTGGATTGTCACCTATCCCGAAGCCTTGTTTGAAAAGGTGCCCACTCAAAAAAACTTGATTAAAAATACGCTAAGGATAGAACTCGGGAAAAATTACAGCATTGATTTCATCAATGAATTGTTGTTGGAATATCAGTTTGAACGAGTAGACTTCGTTTACGAACCTGGACAATTTTCCATTCGTGGTGGTATAATCGATGTTTTTTCATACGCGAATGATTTTCCTTTTCGAATTGAGTTCTTCGGTGAGGAAGTAGAATCGATACGAACCTTTGATGCTGCCACACAGTTGTCCATAAATACGCATGCATTTTTTAATGTGATTCCTAATATACAGGGACAATTAAGCATTGAATCACAAGAAGATATTTTTACGTTTCTCGGCCAAGACTTGAGTTGTTGGATGAGTTCATACGAGCGAATGGAAAGTATCTTGAGAAAGGAATACGATCGTTCGGTAGAGATTTACGGGGACCTTAATGAAAACGTTCGTCATACCTTGCCGAGTTCATTATACTTATCCTCCATTGAACTTCAAAAAAGCTTAGACCGCATCAAAATTGTAGAATGGGGTCCAGTTTTCCATTATAAAACAGCTAATTTATTCGAATTCGACTTTATTCCTCAACCGAATTTTAACAAGAATTTCGAATTGTTAAAAACGGATTTAATTGCTCGAAAATCGAACCATTTCGAAAATTTAATTTTCTCAAATCAACCAAGACAAGTTGAACGTCTTTATCAGATTTTTGAGGATATCGGAGCCGAAGTAAGCTTTACAGCCATTAATTTTGCGCTTCACGAAGGATTTATATCGCCAGAATTGAAATTGGTTTGTTACACAGATCATCAAATCTTTGAACGATACCATCGTTTTAGGCTCAAAGAAGGATTTAGACAGGCGAAACAAGCACTGACCTTAAAAGAGATTTACAACCTCCAAAAAGGCGACTATGTTACGCACATAGACCATGGTGTTGGACAGTTTTCCGGATTGGAAACAATTGATGTAAACGGAAAACCACAAGAGGCGATTCGACTGATCTACAAGGACGGAGATGTACTTTATGTAGGAATCCACTCGTTACATCGAATTTCTAAGTTCACTGGGAAGGATGGTTCTGTTCCTAAAATGAACAAGTTAGGAACACAAACTTGGACCACCTTAAAGAATAAAACCAAAAAGAAAATCAAGGAACTTGCCTTTGATTTGATTAAGTTGTATGCGACTAGACGGAGTCAACCAGGCTTTGCATTTGCTCCCGATAGTTACATGCAAAACGAACTAGAGGCTTCTTTCATGTTCGAAGATACACCAGATCAATACAAAGCAACACAAGACATCAAACGTGACATGGAGGCGTCCACCCCAATGGACCGCCTAATATGTGGAGATGTTGGTTTCGGTAAAACAGAGGTGGCCATTCGAGCAGCTTTTAAAGCGGTAACTGACTCAAAACAAGTAGCCGTTTTAGTACCGACGACCATCTTGTCGATGCAACATTATCGCAGCTTCAAAGAACGACTTTCCGCGTTTCCATGTACCGTAGATAAGATGTGACGGAAACATTGAAGAAACTGGCCGAAGGAAAAATTGACATCCTCATTGGAACACATGCTGTAGTCGCTGATAGAGTGAAATTTAAAGATTTGGGACTCATGATTATCGATGAGGAACAGAAATTTGGTGTATCCGTTAAAGATAAATTAAAAACAATCAGAGCGACGGTGGATACGCTGACCTTAACGGCAACACCTATTCCGAGAACCTTACAGTTTTCACTCATGGGTGCACGCGATTTAAGCATTATCAATACGCCACCGCCAAATCGTCAGCCCGTACTTACCGAAATTGTTTCCTTTCAAGAAGAAACAATTCGTGATGCCATTGCTTATGAGGTTTCGCGTGGCGGACAAGTTTTCTTTGTCAATAACCGTTTGTCGAATATTCGTGAAATATCCGGAATGATTACGCGTTTGTGTCCGGGTGTAAGAGTGGGAATCGGTCACGGACAAATGGACGGAAAACAGCTTGAAAAAATCATGATGGATTTTATCGAAGGAAAATATGATGTCCTTCTTGCTACAACCATCATAGAATCAGGCATTGATATTTCAAATGCCAATACCATCATCATTAATGATGCGAATAAATTTGGATTAAGTGATTTACATCAATTACGTGGTAGGGTAGGAAGATCAAACAAAAAGGGATTTTGTTACCTCATTGCGCCTAAGTTTAGTGTCTTGACTAGCGAAGCTAGAAAACGATTGGAGGCATTGGTACAATTCTCCGATTTAGGATCGGGCTTCAACATAGCGATGAAAGATTTAGATATCCGCGGCGCGGGAAATATGTTAGGTGGTGAACAAAGTGGATTCATTTCAGAAATCGGCTTTGAAATGTATCAAAAGATCCTCAATGAAGCCATGCAAGAGTTGAAAGAAAAAGAATTCAAAGAGCTCTTTGACGACCGACATACAGATCAATTCATGACGTCTTATGTGCAAGACTGTATTTTTGAAACGGACATGGAAGTACGCATTCCAGATGACTATGTCAACAATGTTGCCGAACGCTTAAGCTTGTATCAAGCGCTTGATAGTTTGAAAAACAAAATGGAATTAGAGCAATTCTCTAAAGAACTCATCGATCGATTTGGACCACTTCCGAAAGCAGTAAAAGAACTATTGTTTTCCTTTGAATTGCGCTGGTTAGCGGAGGAATTAGGATTGGAACGATTGGTGATTAAGTCCGAAAAACTAGTAGGCTACTTCATTGCAAATCCGCAGTCTTCATTCTTCGAAACGGAAGCGTTTACCTACACGCTCAATGCCATCATGAAACATCAAAGTGGTTATAGACTCGTTCAACAAAATGATAAACTTCGCTTGGTGATCGAGCCGATTCGACACATTAAAGATGCATTTGAGAAATTAAGTGCCTTGCAACTTCCAAAAGATTAATTTCACATCCAACAAAACTATTAACCTACGTCAAGAGAAAGTTCACGAGAATAGATGAACTTTGTCCTCAGTTAATTGTTTTACAAAAAATTTAAAGTATGAAAAAAGTAGTTTTATCGTTATTTGCAGCATTTGCATTGTTTTCGTTTACCGCATTAGAAGTTGCTAACTGGTCATTAGACGGAGCACATTCTCGCCTAGGATTCACCATTACTCACATGGGAATCACAAACATTAGTGGTCAATTTTCAAATTTTGACGTGAAAATTAGTACGCCAAATGAAGATTTCGTTGGAGCATCCATTGAAATGACAGCTCAAGCAAACTCTGTGAATACAGGATTAGAAATGCGTGACAATCACTTGAAAACAGGAGATTTCTTTGATGTAGAAAAATTCCCTACACTAACGTTTAAAAGCACATCTGTAAAAAAAGCAAAAGGAAACAACTACACAATCGTTGGTGATTTCACTATGCACGGTGTGACAAAATCTGTTTCACTTGTTGGAACGCATACAGGATCTGCAAAAAACAGAGCAGGAAATGATGTTGCTGGATTGCAAATCACAGGTGTTGTGAAACGTTCAGATTTCGGAGTAGGTCAAGCTGGACCAGGTTTATCTGATGAGGTTAACTTAATTGCAGACTTAGAAGTTTCTAAAAACTAATGACAATTTCCTTTTTCCAATGAAAACATTCAGTTTCTTGTTGATTATCTTCATGTCAGTGACTTCTTATAGTCAAGGATGGAAGATACTTGAGTCGCACAACGTTGCTTTTTCCAATAAAGATGTAAGCGGTACATTTGATGACATCAGCGGTACCATTGTTTTTGATGCGGCGAATTTAGCTACTGCAAAATTTAACTTCAAGTTAAAAGTAGAGTCCATCAATACCGGGAACGGATTGCAAAATAAACATGCAAGAGGTGATGAATGGTTTCACGCAGAAATATACCCATACATTGAGTTTGAATCTACGAAAATCGAAAAAACGGAGTCTGGATTTAAAGCGATTGGTAAATTGGAAATGCATGGCGTGAAAAAAGAGGTGACGATTCCATTTACCTTTTCTAAAAAAGGAAATAAAGGTACCTTTATCGCGAAATTTAACGTGAGTCGATCAGAATACAACGTTGGAAAAAAAGGAAATGATGTTGCTGATAACCTCAAAATAACGGCGACATTACCAGTTCAAAAAAAATAAAAAGTTATGACTAAAAAAATCATCTTTGCTCTTAGTTCCGGTTTACTAGCTGGAGTCGTTTCTTACCTATATGGTGATATGATTCAAACACAGTTAGTGGAGGATTATTCTAAAGAAGTTCCTACAATGGCTATTTTCGTTTCTTGTTTAATCGGAACAACTTTAGCAACACTAGGACACTGGTTGTTTACTAAATTCATTCCAAAAATCGGTGAACTTATTTTTGGTTTATTGTTTGCTGGACTTACCACGGCGAGTTTGATTGGTGTACTTGGTTTTGTCTTCAAAGGAGAAACGACAGAAGCACATCAATACATCTTTTATTGTTATGCAATGCCAATGCATTTCTTCCCGTTTTTGGCATGGTATTCGTTAAAATCGTTGTTTGATAAGAAGTAATCAAATCTATATTTATTAAAAGGATGCTTCGGCATCCTTTTTTTTTTGAAAAATATTGTCAATTTTTCACAACGATTTCTTGATTTAGACGTTTAACCTTTGGCAACAATGATGAGAAGCGATGCACACAACGACATGGAGTCAGTTAATCACGAATTCTACATTGTCGCCTCAAGGACTCGTTCAAAATGTACTTCTCGGTAGTGGAGTAACCGTGTCCAATGTCATGTACAATGGAAGTCCTGGCGCCATTGGACAGTTTACAGCGAATAATACAAACCTTGGAATTACACAAGGGATTGTGATGACAACAGGTACCGTTCAAGCTACTTCAAGTGGACCTCAAGGTCCAAATAACCAATCGAATGCGGGAATGGACAATAACGCCCCAGGATCCCCTTTATTAACGAATCAAGTATTAGGAGGAACGCAAACCTACAATGCGGCAACCTTAGAATTCGATTTCATTCCGTATGCAGATACCGTTCGATTCAAATATGTTTTCGGTTCAGATGAATATCCGGAATTTGCTCCGCCAAATAGCTCTGGTTACAACGATGTCTTTGGTTTCTTTATCTCTGGTCCTGGCATCGTCGGCATGCAAAACATCGCACGCTTGCCAAATGGCGGTGGAATCGTTTCGATTAACAATGTAAATACCATCACGAATCAACAGTATTTTACGTTTAATGGCGATGGAAATTCACCACCCTATAACAATAGTCCTCAATACATTCAATATGATGGATTTACCAAAGTTCTAGAGGCAGTTTCGAAAGTACAATGTGGACAAACATACCACTTGATTATTGCAATCGCTGATGCCGGTGATGGACAATGGGATTCTGGAATGTTTTTGGAAGCGAATAGTTTATCGACAAAAACGCCGATCGAAATTGACTATACACTTTCTCAACAAGTGTACTCTAATCCGGATTGGCTTGCAGAAGGATGCGTTTCAGCTACGGTAACCTTAACGCGTCAAAATAATCTTTCTTCACCGTTAACCATCCCTGTTCAAGTAAGTGGTACGGCAACAAATGGACAAGATTATACCGGTATCCCTGGAAATATTTCATTTGGTGCTGGTCAAAATACTGCAACCATTACCATGAATGCTTTATTTGACAACCTAACCGAGGGACTTGAGAATGTCGTGTTAACCTTTCCGATTAGCGATCCATGCGGAAACATCACCCCCCTTGTAGTGACACTTTACATTCAGGATGTGACACCTTTAATCGTTTCCATAAATGGGGCAACAATTGCGTGTCCTGGTGATCCAATTAATTTAACGACTAACGTTTCCGGAGGAGTCACACCTTATCAATATACTTGGAACACCGGAGAAACAACAAGCGCTATTAATTTCACACCGACTTCCACACAAACGATTTCCGTTCAAGTAACGGATGCATGTGCGAGTCCGGCGGCGACCGCATCATTAGTGGTCAATGTACCACAGTACCAACCAATCAGTTTAACTGTGAGTAGTGACATTACGGAAATATGTCCCTATTTACCACAGGATTTTGGTGTCGTCGCGAGTGGAGGAACAGGTGCCTACAACTACCTTTGGACTGTCAATAATTCCATTGTTGGCACAAGCGATTCAATTTCCGTTTCGCCCGCTATTACGACGAATTACATCATTCAAGTTTCAGACAACTGTGGTAATATTGCCACTGATTCCATCCTTTACACGATTACGAGTCCACCATTAACCCTCCAAGTGAATGGTCCGATTCAAATTTGTCCTGGTGACAGTGCTTTTTTACAAGTGACAGCAACAGGTGGATTTGGTAATTACTATTATTTATGGACCCAAACAAATGAAACGACGCCGGGTATTTGGGTAAATCCGGTAGCTACAACCTCGTATTTTGTTCAAGTGTCTGACGAATGTCAATCCTTTTTTGTCACAGGAGTTGCGCTAGTTCAGGTGGTGAAACCTTCAGCTGATTTCTGGATAATGACACATTATCCAACACAAGGCTTGTCCACGTCATTTTTAAATCAATCACAAAATGCATGGGCGTATGTTTGGGATTTTGGCGATGGATCTTCTTCCTCCTTTTTAGTGAATCCAACACATATTTATACGGCACCAGGCCCTTACTTGGTGACTTTAACTGCCACCGATGAGAAAGGTTGTGTGGATAGTGTGAGTAAGTGGATTCAAGTCCTACCTGAACGTTATATTTATTTCCCGAATTCCTTCACGCCTGATGAAGATGGATGTAATGAATTCTATTTTGGAAATTTCATTGGACTAATGAGTGGACATTTTTACCTCTATAACCGTTGGGGTGAATTGATTTTCGAATCAACGGATTTAAATTTCAAATGGGACGGAAAATACCAGGGAGTTCCGGTTCAAATAGGAACTTATTCGTGGTATTTTGTCTATGAAATCGGTAAAGGTATTTTTGAAGATATATCTGGACACGTAAATGTCATACGTTAAAGTCCATTTAGAATGGCGTCGCTCACCGGATAATTCAATGATTTCGCTTTCAAAATATAGTTTTTCGCTTTTTCCTTGTTTCCGATTTGTTGTTGTGCAATACCTGCATTGAACCAAATATATGGGTCATTTTGATTTAACGCAATCGCCTTCTCTAGGGATGCTGCACCTTGCTGAAATTTCCCTAGGTTCACATACGCTGTCCCTTGATAGAAATATCCTTCCCAACGTTGTGGAGCAGCTTTCATCAGTACAACACTCGTTTGAATGCACTCTTGGTAATTTTTGTTATTCAAGTAAGCCGCACAAAGATTCACTAAGGTCCCAACATCGTTTGGACGCAGTTTAAGCGCTTGATTGAAGTCTTTGAGAGCATTCGTGTAATCCAACATTTTTATGTAGGTTATTCCGCGGTTTAAATGAACGTCAAAGGTGTTTGGATTCCGTTCTAGTGCCATGGTATACATTTCAAGAGAGGAATCATAGTTGTTCATCAATGCATACATGTTCCCAACATTGGAGTAGATTAATGGATCTTTTACACGAGCTTTTACAAGCACTAAATAGTCCTTCATAGCTGCGCTTGAATCTCCGTTTTCGCGGTAGAAATTCCCTCGGTTTTTATAGGCAACTTCGGCTCCTGTCTGAAGTACCTCCACTTTTCCTGCATTTTCTTTAAGAACAAACGGATATTTTTCAATGACATCGGTCCAAAGTGTACCGGAACTTGTCCAAACCTTGGTACGTTCAAAGGAGCTAAACATCAATACAATGGAAAAGAGCAGCATGCCACCAATCATCCAATTCTTGAATTTTTGAAAAGCACTCCATTTTTCGATGAGCATTAATAACATCATACTAATTCCAATATACGGAATGTAGCTATATCGATCCGCCGTAATCGCGGCACCCACACTGATAAACTGCAACACAAGTGCCACCATTAAGGAGAAAAAACCAATGCCAAAAAGACTGATTTTAAAGGCCTCTAGATTCTTTTTCCAAGAAAAGAACAATATTCCGGTAAAAAAAATGATTAGGACAAACGGCGCCAACGTAAAATACAGAGGAAGTTCATCTAATCGATCCAGATTTGGATAGGGGTAGAATGCGGATAATCCAACGGGAACAAAAAACTTCATCCAATAAGAAAGGTAGCCATAAGAGGCAAACATGATGCGCTGCCATCCAGTAAAGAAGTCAAAATCTGTGATGGCTCCCTTGGATTGTATCTCCAGTGCATTTAAACCGAACCAGATCGCCACGGCAATAAACGGAACCTTTTCTAGCAGGGATTTCCAATTGATTTTACGACCATTTAAATAATCGAGTAGGATGAGCACAAAAGGTAAAGGAACAGCCATTGCTTTGCTCAAACAAGATAAAATGAATAAGCCAAAGCAAGCAAGAAGCCATACAAAGTTTTGTTTTGCTTGGAACCTTAGGTAACTTAATATAGAGAGTAAAAAGAAAAAAGTATACAAAACGTCTTTGCGTTCGGAGATCCAAGCGACACTCTCTACGTGCATGGGATGAATCGCAAAAAGTAAGGCACCAAAAAAGGAAACAAATGTGGATCCTTTTGCTAAATTGAAAAGTAAAATAAAGACTAAAATCGCATTACAACAGTGTAAGAATAAGTTTGTTTGGAAATAGGGTTGGATATCCAATTCCGCAGACGCGTAGTTTTTTGCTAACGTCCACATCGTGATTGGATGATAATTCAACATCACCTCTGTACTTGGGTTCCAAAGTAAAGCCGAACTGTCCGCATCTTGCGTTTTAATCAATGGTTGGTTCACCACATAGCCTAAATCATCCCAATTCGTGAACTGTTTTTCCGGTGAAAATCCCGGAGAAAAGGTGATGTAGGTTGCGATGACCAATAAGGCCAATAAAAGGATGTGGGATGATTTCCCGTACCAACGAACTTCTGACACAGAGGAATCTTGAGTTAATTTCTTTTCTTTGGACCCCATAGTTACGGATGCTTAATCGTTGGAAATAATCTCGAACAACTCGTTTAAGTTCGGCGAGATAATCACTTCAATGCGTCTGTTTTTAGCTTTATCGTTGACATCAACCGGATGAAATTCCCCACGTCCGGCAGCCATTACTTGGAATGGTGACATCGTTGAATTCGCTAAGAGAATTTCCACCACGGATGTTGCACGAAGGACGGAAAGTTCCCAGTTGTTTTTTGGTGAGTTTGGACTCGTTAATTTATCGGTATCGGTGTGTCCTTCTACGACAATTTCTAAGTCCTTCTCGCTTTCTAATACTTGTCCCAATTGAATCAAGGCATCACGACCCTCTGGCTCTACAAATGTAGATCCTGATTTGAACAATAATTTCGCTTCAAGACTGACATATATTTTTCCGTTTTTTTGAACGACTGTCAATCCTTTGTTTTCAAATCCACGCAATGCGTTGGCAACTTTTGCTTTTAGCAATTGAATACCAGCGTCTTTTTTACGAATAGCTTCTTCCAACTCATTCACACGTTTTTCGCGTTCGACAAGTAATTTTTGTTTCGCTTTTAACTCTTCATCTAATTTCAATAGCGCATCTGCCTTGCGTTGTAATTCTTTATTCGTATTCTCTAATTCAATTTGAAGTTCAGATGTTTCTTTCGCACTAAGGTTTTTCATTTTATTAAATGAATTCTCTAAGGATTCGTGTTGGGACAACAGTTGTTCGTAATCTCTTTGCAATAATCGCATTGCGTTACCAGTTGACGAAGTATCTTGTTTCAATTTACTAACATCTTTAGATGCAAGGCTATACTTGTTCTGCAAATCTTTGGACAATGATTCAAAATCACTCGAACTTTTTTTGAATTTTGCCAATTCTTCTGAGCACGCCTTTTCTCTAGCTTCCAATTCTTTGTACTTCTTTGGAGCAATGCAGGAGTTCATGCCGATTAAGATGCATAGCGCGGTAATAATAAGAGACTTATTTTTCATGATAAAAGTGATTTGGTACAAATTTCGAAAAGATCATCGTGCAGAATTCAATGATTGTATGAACTTTTAAACAATGAAAACTTCATAATTGTCTTGGACATACCCCGTTGGAAGTAGATACCCTCCTTTGTATTTTGTAACTTTGCTCAAAAATCAAGCATGCAGTCAAAAAAAGTGAAGCTTACCGAGGCATTAAAACAGTTTCAATCGAATACTGAAACAGATGTCCTTGCGGCACTTAAACTATTCGAACAGCAAGGTGATATATCTATTTTACCTGCGATTTTCGAGAAATTGCGCAGCTGTGAATTGAGTATCGAAAAAGCGATCCTAGGATTTTTATCGGATATTCAAAAAATAGAGGCAAAAGCAATTTTCATTCAATTTCTTTCAGAAGAAAAAGAACAAGTTCTTCGTCAAAAGGTATTAACGACCTTATGGAATTCAAAATTGACCTATGATGAACATTTGCCTTTCTTTGTGATGTTGGCATCTACGGGTGATTTTATGCAAGCATTGGAGTGCTTAACGATCATTGAGAACATGCAAGGACCTTTCGCAGAACACGAATTATTAGAATCCCAACTACTACTCAAAGAATATGTGGAGGAATCTATGAACGAGGACGAGCAAAAGCGTCAAATTATGAGTGAAATCGCTTGGTTTATCAAAGAACAAAACGAAGGTATTGATGCCGATTTAATGATAGAAGACTAATTCATTTCACCTTTTTTAACATTTAAAAAAACGCACATATGTTGCAATCGATGACAGGCTTTGGAAAAAGCAATGGCCTATACCAATCAAAAAAAGTTTCCATAGAAATCCGTTCCTTAAACAGTAAGGGTTTAGACCTAAATCTGAGAATCCCCTCTGTTTACCGTGAATTGGAGTCCGAATTACGCAAACTACTTGGAGAACAATTGGACCGTGGTAAAATCGATTTTGGTATTTATATTGAGAGTCAAGCTGACCAATCAAATGGATTAATCAACACAGAACTAGCTTCTCTTTATTACCAAGAATTAAAAAAACTGAATGAATCTTGGTCTGAAGCTCCTGTTGATTATTTATCGTTGGTGTTGAAACTGCCAGAAGTACTCAATCAACAAGCTCAAGAAGTAAGTGACGAAGAAAAAGAGTTTATCATGTCCCTTGCATTGAGTGCGTGTGAAAAACTGAATCAATTTCGTGCACAAGAAGGTGCAGCCTTACAAGCGGACTTTACCGAAAAAATCGAATCCATTAGAAATGGAATCCAAGAAATTCGCGTGTTTGAACCGGAGAGGATTCAAGTTATTCGCGAACGAATTTCTAAAGCGCTAAGTGATTTGTCGGATGTTAGAATTGACGAAAATCGTTTGGAGCAAGAAATGATTTTTTACCTAGAAAAACTGGACGTTTCAGAAGAAAAAATGCGATTAACCAATCACTTGGATTATTTCCTTAACACGATGGTCATTCCTAGAAACGGAAAAAAACTTGGATTTATTTGTCAAGAAATGGGACGAGAAATCAATACTCTTGGAAGTAAATGCAATCATGCGGAGATTCAAAAACGAGTGGTCGATATGAAGGACAACTTAGAAAAGATGAAGGAACAAATCTTAAATACGCTTTAATTCTCAATTGATGGAAGGAAAATGCATCATCATTTCCGCTCCTTCTGGTGCAGGAAAAACAACCATCGTTCAAGCCTTGTTGAAAGACATGAATCAACTTGCCTTTTCGATTTCTGCATGTTCAAGGGAACCGAGGGGAAAAGAAGAAAATGGAATTGACTACTATTTTCTAAGCAAAGAAGACTTTCAAAAACGAATAGCGGAAAATGCATTCTTGGAATGGGAAGAAGTTTATGAAGGCATGTTTTATGGGACACTGAAATCTGAACTTACACGCATATGGGGAGAAGGAAAAACCGTCATTTTTGATGTGGATGTTGTTGGAGGCATTCACTTAAAACAAATCATGGCTGACAAAGCACTCAGTATATTTATTCAACCTCCGTCCATGGAAGAATTGGAACGTAGATTGACCACGCGTAATACCGATTCTTTAGAGAAAATAAACATGCGGCTGGCGAAAGCGAAACAGGAAATTGAACAAGCGAAAGATTTTGATGTTATTGTGGTGAACGATCAATTAGACTTGGCCATTCAAACAGTACATTCGGCTATTTCAAGTTTTATAAAAGAATGAAGATAGGACTTTACTTCGGGACATTTAATCCAATACATGTCGGACATTTAATCATTGCGAATTACATGGTTGAACATACGGATTTAGATCAAGTGTGGATGGTTGTGACACCGCAAAATCCATTAAAGGATAAATCTACCTTATTAAAGGACTCTCACCGCTTAAATATCGTCCGAGAGGCCATAGAGGACAACATGAAGTTACGCGCTTCAGATATAGAATTTCATTTACCGAAGCCCAATTATACGATTTCTACACTGACACATTTAAACGAGAAATATCCAGAACACCAGTTCTCTTTGATCATGGGTGAGGATAATTTAAGGACTTTTCACAAATGGTATAATCACGAAGTCATTCTGGAAAAGCACACCATTTACGTTTATCCACGTGTGTTGACTAGTTCTGAAGAGGCCGAAGTAATGGCACAGAAAGGAACAATTGACCATCCATATCGCAATGCATCGAATGTTGTTTTTTGTGATGACGCACCGATTATGAAGGTTTCCGCAAGTTTTATCCGTCAATCCATCAAAGAAGGAAAGGACGTTCGTTACTTACTTACGGAGCCAGTCTATAAGTACATTACAGACATGCATTTCTACAAATAAAAAAAGGGGAACTTCTGATGAAGTTCCCCTTTTCGTTTCAAATGGTTTTTTCTTAATTCTTCATGAATTTTACAATCTCTACTCCGTTAGCATGAGCTACGTGAATGAAGTAAATTCCTGTATTTAATCCAGATGTATCGAACGATAAGTTACTAGAAGCATCGATGGTTCTTGTTTCAATTGTTTTTCCTTCAACATTCGTCAAAACAATTTCCGAAACGTTCATACTAGCAGTAATGCCGTTTACGGTAATACTTGCATTTGCTGGATTTGGACTCACAGAGATTGGAGAAATAATTCCTTCAATAACTCCGGCAGATCCAACTATGATTTTGTATCCAGGGAAAGAAACGGATTGCGTTACAGGTGTTGGAGGTAAACCAGGGAAAAGAGTAACCAAAACCGTTGCACTCACCTCGATTGTGATAGGGTACGTTCCTGCTGTGGCAGTTGTTCCATAAATGTTTGCACACCCATTCGCACCACCTGCATAGGTACAACTGCTAATGTTACACCCGTAGTTATATCCTGCAGGTAAACCAGTTAAACCTGTCACTGTAAATCCTTGGATTGGAGAACCAACAAATTGTCCGGTTGCATCAAGTTCGGCAGTAACGGTCGCTGGAACTTTAAAGTTTACATCTGTTGTATACGCGGTGTTTACTAGCGCTGGTGGCAAGTTTTGAGTTGTATCTGGCCAAACGCCGTAAGTTGAATCAACGTAATTAGCTCCTGGCGTACACGATTGTGCCCAAGATGCAGCATTCAACAAGAACGTTGAAAGCGATAAAATCAATAGTTTTTTCATAGTTTCTGTTAATTAATTAGTTCAAAGATAGGGTTTTTTGTAATTACCAAGTTAAAACGAATTATTTCATGTTTATTGTATGTCAATCTAGAAGTATCTTCTCAAGTTTTTTAATTTTGCACCATGGTACTATATAATGTAACAGTAAGCATTGATCGTGAAATCGAATCTGAATGGCTTGCATGGATGCGTAAAACACACATTCCACAGGTGATGGAAACAGGGTGTTTTCTGGAATGTCGAATTTCAAAAATCCAAGGAGAAGAAGATGGCGGTTCCGCATACTCCTGTTTGTATTTGGCACCATCTTCGGATAAATTAGACGAGTACCATGCAACGTATGCTCCGGCTTTACAGCAGGATCATGCGCTTCGTTACGGAGGTAAATTTGCTGCATTTAGAACAAATTTAACAGTCATCGAAGAATTTAAAGCATCATGAACGTAAAGCCAAAAAAACACCTCGGACAACATTTTTTGAAGGACCTCGAAACCTGTGAAAAAATCGCGAATCAATTAACTTTTCACCGTGGTTGCCGCCGTGTACTTGAGGTAGGGCCTGGAATGGGAGCCCTGACCGATTACCTCATAACACAGGAAGGCATCGAACTTTTTCTAGTAGATATTGACGCTGAATCCATCGAGTATTTGCACCACAAATATCCCATGATGGGTGATCGCATCATCTATGCAGATTTTCTACGGAAAGATTTGACGGAGATAATGGGACAGGATCCCTTTATCGTTGTGGGTAATTTCCCATACAACATCTCCTCTCAAATTTTATTTAAGTGCCTTGAACACCGAAATCAAATTCCCGAAATTATGGGGATGTTTCAAAAAGAAGTTGCCGTTAGGATCGCAGAAAAACCAGGCACGAAGGAATATGGAATTCTTAGTGTATTTATGCAGGCGTTTTATGACATCACTTATTGTTTTACGGTGGACGAGCATGTGTTTATTCCACCACCGAAGGTAAAGTCTGGCGTAATTCGCTGTGTGAGAAATGAGCGTGATTCTTTGCCTTGCGATGAAAAGTTGTTCATGCGTGTGGTTAAAACGAACGCTTCGTAATTCGGTGAAATCGCTTACCCAAGACGCGCAGTTACCTGAAAAGTTCGTTACGCAAAGACCTGAGAGATTGAGCGTGGATGATTTTATTGAATTAACTCTTTTTATTGAAGGATTAGGGAGTAAATAATTCACCCGATCCATTCTGTGAAAGTTGCTTCCCGTATCGAAATTCTTTTTGTGAAACGATGTTGCCATTCTCCCCGAAGATAATAAAGGAACCGTGTTTTAATCCATTTTTATAGTGAATTTGATACACTAACCTACCACGAGGGTCTCGCTGTTCAAAAACACCGTCTAATTTACCATATCGGTATTCAGAAACGATCGTCGGAACAACTCCACCAGGGTAATAATCAATCCATTTCCCGTGTTTCATTCCTTTGCGGTAATTCCCTTCACATTTAAGCTGAAAATCCTTTTGGGAATAGGATTCAAACTTCCCATGATAATCGCTGACGGTCTCTTTTAAGCCCATAATCGCCATATCATTGGTCACATTTGTCTGAGTGAAAACTTTGTAATTCACTTTTTCTTTTAAACGCCCATTGTTGTAATACGTGTACCAAGCACCAACTTTGTATCCTTTACTATACTTTCCAGCGTTGGACAATATGCTTTCTGGTGTGTAGGAAACCCATGGGCCATTCATGAGTCCATGTTTGAATTCAGCCTTGTTTTTTAGTGCTCCATTTTCCCAATAATTATACCAGACACCTTCTTCCTTTCCTTGTTGATATTGGCCATTCATGAGAAGAACACCGTCTTCATACCATGTTTGCCAGGTTCCTTCACGTTGATCGTTCAGGTAATTTCCTTTTCGATAGGATGCTCCATTTTGATAGTAATAATTCCATTCTCCAGTTCGTTTTCCTTTATCGAAATGTGCGATGTAAGAAATTTCTCCGGATGAAAAATAATAATGCCACGTGCTATCTTGTAGGTCTTGGTGAAAAAATCCACACATTTCTACGTTCTTTTCAGGAGTTTTCCATATCCAAAAACCATCCTTTTTCCCCATTTGGTAATTTCCAGCGGTAATTGTATCTCCAATGATGGAAAGCACTAGATATTCACCATCCAATGAGTCAGCCTTATAGCTTAGCTTTTTTTCTAATATCCCTTGGTATTCATAAAATTCCCAAGAACCATCTTTCTTACCGTCTTTAAACGCCCCTGATACGGATAAGACTCCATTTGCCGTTCGCTCTTCAAAAACCCCATTTTTCAATCCGTTTTTAAAGGTGTAAGACGCTTTAACTACTCCGTTAACATAGCGTTCTTGGATGAGGCCATTCCCATTAATAACAGTTTGACGATGGGCGGAATCTTCTTCCCAACTGGTCATAAGGTATACCGTGTCATTGACGACTTTTTCAATCGATTTTTCTCTGCCATCATCGAAATAATAAGACCATTCACCCACCGGACTACCCAATTCAAACTGTCCCTTTGTCGTCAGTTTACCTTGTTCATTCCATTGAAAAAACAAGCTATCTGGAACGTTAAACTTGAAATATGATTCTTCTTTTACTTTCTTATTCGGGTAATAAAAAACACGTTTCCCAAGTAGGCGGTCTCGGTAATAATTGCTCTCTTCTTCTAAAAGGCCATCGTAGGTGTAGAAAGACCATTTTCCATGTTTCTCTGTTGATTTCGGTTTGGCTTCACTAATAAAATAGGAGCCAGTTGCCTGTAAATGCTTATTTCCAGTGTCCCAGTATAATCGAACTTTAGGCCCAAGATTTTCTTTTAACACTTTTTGACTAAAGAGGGGAGATGAAGCCAAAAATAACAGAAGAATGAACAGTTGTTTCATGGCGGTTTATTTCTTTAGAAAGAATTGTAGAATCAAAAATATTCCGAACAGTGTGAAGACAATTCCGATCAGTCTGTTTAATCCGTTTAACAAGGTTTGGTTAACCAATGGACGAATTTTCTTTGCAGCGATAATTTTTAAAACGTCCACGCTGAAAAAAGTCAAAAGTACGATCCCAAGAAAAACAAAGGCCCAAGTGGTACTGTTTTCATCAGGCACCGCATTATTGGCTACAGAAGCGACACTGACCCAATAAAAGATGACCATAGGATTGGCGAAATTCAATACAAATCCTTTTAAGCCGAGAAAGACATAATCCTTTGTGTTGTTTTGTTGGCGACCCGTGTCTGGACTTGCATCGATTCCCTCTAATTTTTGGCTATCCAATAGAGCAACTTTCTTAAACAAGCTAATCATTCCGTAAATGACAAAGATGGCTCCTCCAATGACACTGAACATGAGTTTATTGCCAGCAATGAGTCCTTTGATCTGTTCAACGAACATAACCGCAATAAGTACATAAATGATGTCACTGATGAGCACTCCTAGGTCCAAAGCAAGTGCAGAGCGAAATCCTTTCGTAATACTTGTTTCAAGTAGAAGAAAAAAGATTGGACCAATCATCACACTCAACAAGAACCCAATGCTAAAAGCTTGTATAAAGAAATCCATTTAACAAAAATAGGATTTCTTTTTGCTTGGAAAACGCCTTTTGCAGAATGTTCTCTATGGATGCATGAATATTTCAATGATTTCCACTAAATTTGCCTATCAAAATTGACTACATGAAAACTGGACTAGCGAATCAAAAATTAGATGCTATCATCGCAAACGTTGAAAAAAGTGGTGTTACTGCCCCAAATTTAGTGGAGGATTTAAAAGCATTACGCGAAATGGCTTTGTTGGAGCAAGATCCATTGGTCGTTAAGTTATTGCGTTTAACATATGAGTTTTTAACTGAAAACGAATGTTTTGACGTGCAAGCACAATATGACGAAGACGAAGAGGGGAATGAATACCCGATGGAAATCGAAGAAAAAGAAAATTTATTGTACTTATTGAATTTATTGAAAAATGCAGATCACAAAATTAATCGTGAAGAAATGAAGGATTACCGAACTGCATTAAAAGCAGAATTATATTAATAGACTAAAGGCAACTTTTCTCAAGGAATCAACGTCTAGAGAAAAGCGGAACAAAAACGTTTGTTCAGTTTTGGTTTTATTTAACTTGCAGTAACCTGAAAAGAGCTAAAGCGGATGAATCCCTTTTTTTCTTTTCAGGTTTTTTTGTTTTAGGAACAATACTGGCAGTAATCTGAATCAGGATGATGTTCGAAAGGCTGAGTTTCATCAAACATTTGCGCGAGAATTTCGCTCAATAATTCATGGACAACAGGAACCATGTCTGATAATTTCCCATCTTTTACGGAGAGAAAAAAGTCTTCATTTACGTTTATCAATGAGGTGATTTTCGCCTCGTCCGGCATCACACCATAGGCATCTTTGAAAAACATGCAGTAGAGAGATAACTGAAAGGCGTGCTTTGATTTGAGAAAGGAAGGGATTAATCCTTTCGTTGTTGTTTGATATACCACTTGATCTTTCGTAACCTTTCCTGTCTTGTAATCAATTACACGGTAACGATTTCCGATGCGATCGATGCGGTCAATATAACCTTTAAAATGCATTTTTCTTGTGCCATTCTCAGTTGGAACATCGATTTCCGTGTGCATTTCAGCCTCGATTTGTTCGATATACAAGGGTTCCGTTAGTCCTTGAATAAACTCAAGTTCTTTTTTCAGTACATTTTGGGTGATTTCGATCGCCATTTCATAACTCAAGCGATTTTTACCGGTTTTAAATAAGGATTCATCTTGTCCAAAGTGATCTAAAAATGTCCAAAGTGATCTAAAAAGCCCTCGTATAAACTCTTCTTAAATGTATCCAGCATTTTCAACACATCTTTTTCTCTTACAGGAGGTGGAGCCGGCTGAATATAGACACCTTTCTTGTCACGTTGAGCGTATGGCTTGAACAAGTCTTCTAAAGTCTTGTGGATGATGCTACCAAAGGTGTTATTCTCGATTTCCTCCTCCACTTCTTTGTCTTCCCCAAATTCAACTAAGTATCGGTAGTAATAATCTAATGGACAAATCATGTATTTATTTACGGTATTTATTTACGGCGGAAGCGGATAAAGGCTTTTCTAAAAATTCATGAATGCGTTGAAGAACCTCTGGTGTTTTTTGAATCTGTGTGATATTCAATGTTGCCCTATCAGCAAATGGAACATGGTAATACAGCTTTTTCCATTGTATTGATGGATTTGCCCTGGTCAACTCCATTTCAATTTGCATTAAATAACGACTGGCTTCATTGCTGCCTATTTGCTCTGCTGCTGCCGTGTAGGTCGCCAAAACCTTGTTAGATTGATGTAAAAGTCTATAAAAGTGGTGGGCGAATAAACCTTGTTTCTCTCGCGTTGACGGAAGGTTAAAAGCAGCGCGTAAGTCCATGGGAATCAGCGTTCGAATAGGATTGTTATTCGGAAGTTTTCCTTCGTTTAGACCAAGAATGATGAGGTTTTTAAAATCAATCATTCGCGTCTCCAATAATCCCATAATTTGTAATCCATTTGTTGGATTACCATGGAATGCAATGGTGGAAGTGGACCAATGTTGGTTGAGTAATAGTTTAAAACTCCTCATTTCCATGGTTGGTATGCCATCCTTTAGTAAGGATTCAAATCCACGCATCGCTTGGTCAAACACTTGAATTGTTGTTCGTTCAAATTCATGTATTTGATCGAATGAGTCAACAAACAGCACATTTAATCGCCTGATTTTTTCCAATGCAACATGCCAATCTTCATTCCAATCTTCTGTTACTAATTCAAAAAGTTCCTTTGCCTTAGGAGGAAGGTCCATTCGTTCAACTAATTGAAAAACTTTGTTTTTACGGATGCTGTCTTGTTCAATAGATGACAGTTGTTTTTTTTCCTCATCAGGAAGGGAAGCCAAACAAAACACATGGTTGAGAATACGCTGAAAATCCTTGAAGTATAAGGCTTTTGTTCGGAAACGTTTCTTGTTTTCTTGAATAGTAAACAACAAATCCACCCAAGACTTCACCGGTGTTTGTTGCAATGGTAATCCCAGTGTAATGTTCGCTTTCCCCACATTGACAGGGATATTTTTAACCAATGAATGTATTAAGGTTTCATCGGCTAAAAGAACGAGAGTCTCATCTAATTCCGCCGGACTAAGTTTGGCAAGTTCCGTCGCAGCGACTTTAATCTGACCGGTATGTTGCGAACATTCGATGACGGTAAAATCAATCGATGTTTGAAGAATGCTATTTTGAATAAAGTTGCTTGGTTTAATACCTAGAAAGGCCAAATCATCGCGCAAAAATGCACCTGCTTCGTGCTGTTCATTTTCGAGGTAATATACATCTGCATCAATAATGAATGCTGCATCACCACGCTTTAGCAAGTTTTTTATGATTTGTAACTCTGCTTTCGAAAGGGCATTAAATCCGGCAAAAATATATTTTTTATCAGGTGGAATTAAGGTCAATGTTTCTTCAGCCAAGCGACGATAGGCTTGTGAAAGTGTTATTTGTGACCTCTTTTTTAACTGTGCCATCAATTCCTTGTGCAATTTTGGAATCTGTTCCCAAAAGGCCATGAATTTCAGCTGTGATTCACTGTAATTTTCTTCGTCGATTTGCCAGCTTTCTAGTTCCTTAATGGACTTTAAATTTTTGAAAATCTGATCTTGATCAACCATGTATCGATCAAGGTCATTGAAATCACTTAAGAGCGTCGCTCCCCAAGTCAGGAATGATTCAAAACTTTCATTTTTCCCTTCTTCCGTTTGCAGGTAACCCTCAAAAAGGACGATGAGTAAACGAGTTGGATCGATAATCTGATTGAATTGTGCTCGAACCCATCTGTCAATCGTGAGCATTTCTGGGGCGATTAAGGGTCCACCATTTAATTTGTACAATGAATTACCGAGGTATTTTACGGCTCTTTCTGATGGCAAAATGACCACTAGTTGCTCTAGTTGTGAATAGTCATCCAGTATTTTTTGGGCTAGATTATCAATAAATTTCATCAGATGAGAATAGGTGGTAGCGTATAAACGAAGATAAGCATTCTATTCAAACCAAACTCTGAGAAAAAATTGATTCGGACGATTGGAGTGCATGTATTTATTTCCGCCATACGTTTTGATCACAGCAAAGTAAGTTGGACTAAACTGAATTTGCACATAGTTTAATCCCTCAGGATACGTATTCGAAAGTCCTTCAAAAATGATGCGTCCATCGTCAAGTAATAATTTTCGTGTGCTCGTGTTTGGTGGAGTGGCGATGTAAATGGCGGCAATCTCTTCCGGACTAATATTCGTGTCGATTGGAACAATGGAAATCTCATAGGTATTCCCTTGTCCGAATTCTCGGTAAATGATTCGTTTGACGCCATCCGATTCTTCCAAAACAATGGGTTTTCCTCCTAATTTTGCTACTAGTCCAGACGTTTGATCATGATAAATATATTCTTTGTAAGCGTTTACCTTCACCTCATCTTTGGTTGCTTTTTCAGAATGGTACCAAGTCACCATTCTTACTTTATATCCTTTCGAACGCAATAAATTGATGATCCCGTTTGAACCCCCAAGGTGTCCTGCACCAACGGCACAGAAAAAACTTGTTTTGGATTTTAAAATAGAATCAAGTTTTTGCGTCATCTGCACATTTCGTTTGGTGATGACCTCCTCATAGAGTCCCTCCTTGATGGACATGTTCGCTTTCGTAAATTTTTCAATCGCAATTAAATCCCCTTTTAGGTAGAGGTCGATTAATCGTTCATGGGTAAAATTGTTTACGGCATCATCAATGAATCGTTGGTCGGAAACTTGAAATTCATCACTCAATAAATCATATTGTTCCTTGATGCTTTCTAAGGGGATAAATTCTTTTCCCGCATTGAAACAAAACTGTTGAAAATAAGCGTCTAAAAACTGCGGCATTCCATC
>JBEDJV010000037.1:0-9893 GCA_041172545.1 Bacteroidota bacterium
TCTGCCGTTTTCTTCATTTTCTGAAGGATAATAGCAGAAATTTCTTGAGGAGAATACAAACGCTCGTCAATGTTCACGCGAGGTGTGTTATTATCACCTTTCACCACTTGATATGGAACACGAGATACTTCTTTGCTACATTCGTCAAAGCTAGACCCCATGAATCGTTTAATCGAAGAGATTGTTTTTGTTGGATTCGTGATGGCTTGACGTTTTGCAGGATCTCCTACTTTACGCTCTCCACCTTCCACAAATGCAACAACAGATGGTGTTGTTCTTTTTCCTTCTGAGTTCGCAATTACTACTGGCTCGTTTCCTTCCATGACAGAAACACACGAGTTTGTTGTTCCTAAGTCAATTCCAATTATTTTTCCCATTCTAAATATATTTTCATTTTGATGTTTTGCTTTTCTCAATTTGTGTGCCATCCGTATTTATTCACCGACCAATGACAAAATGAAAGATTCCACCCAAAAACAGTGTCGTTTTGTCATAATTCATGTCAAGCAAATTCCCAATTTCGGACAAATCATGATTTTCGTCAAGTTTTCGATTTTTAGTAACATCGGTTACATACTCACGCTCATAAATCACGTACTTTTGTCGGAAGAAAACATGAATGCTATGATAAAAAAAGGTTCCAAATTGTACAGCATTGCACACATAACGTGTCCGCAATGTCAGGAAGGAAAGTTTCTAGTTTCCAATGTATACAACTTGAAATATGTTGGTGATGTGCGTCAAGAATGCGACGTGTGCCACCTAAAATACGAACGCGAACCTGGATTTTTCTACGGAGCCATGTATATATCCTACGCACTAGGGGTAGCATTATTTGTGACCATCTGGGTTTCTTGTAAACTATGGTTTCCTAGTTTTGGGGCATGGACCCAAATTGGACTAGTGACATTTTTCACCATCGTTTTAGCGCCGTATTTATTTGCCTTATCAAAAATCATTTACGCCAACATCTTCATTTCCTATAAAGCAGATGCTAAGCCAGCAAAATAAGGAGCTCATGCTCCAAGCTCAACTTGGATACGTTTTAGAACCGGAGTTGATTGCAGAAATGGCGAAACTTGCCAAAGTTCGAGAAACCACAACGGATGAAATCATTGTCCATGTAGGAGATCGCTTGCAGTTAATTCCTATCGTCATTGAAGGTTCGATCAAAGTTTCTCGCGAGAATGAAAACGGCGAAGAACTACTCCTTTACTACATTGAAGGAGGTGACACTTGCGCGATGTCCTTGCAGTGTTGTACCAAGAAAATCGATAGTCAAATCAAAGCAACGGCAATGGAGCCATCGCTCCTACTTATGATTCCAGCGGAATACATGGAAATTTGGATGGATCAATATAAAAGTTGGCGCACGTATATTATCAGCAATTACCACACACGCATGATGGAGTTAATGGAATCCATTGACGCCATCGCCTTCATGAATTTAGATCAACGTTTACTCAAATACCTTCGCGATCAAGCGAAATTACTTGGCTCACTTGAGATTTTACACACGCATCAACAAGTTGCGGACGATTTACACTCCTCTAGAGTCGTGATTTCAAGATTGTTAAAGCAACTAGAAATCAAGGGGGAAATCACCCTGCACCGCAATAAAATCATCTTGAAAACAATTTAGTTTTCGGCCATTCCTTTTCTCCTGTTGATTATTGTTATTTTTGATTAACCTTATCAAAATAGACTGTGATTACACTTATAACTGGCATACCTCGATCAGGAACTTCCTTGATGATGCAACTTTTCAAAGCAGCAAATGCTAACATCGCAACGGATGCTATTCGAACAGAAGATGAAAATAATCCAAAGGGATATTACGAATTAGAGGCTATAAAGGGCATTGTGAAAAACAATTCCTTTTTGAAAGAACTAGATGGAAAAACGATAAAAATTGTAGCTCCATTAGTTACGTTTATTGACCTTTCGCTTGAATACCGGGTAGTTTTCATGCTGCGAGATTTAGATGAAGTTGTCCAATCACAGGAGAAAATGGTCGGAAAAGACCAACAGGATCAAAAGGAAAAGTTTAAAACAATGTACGCCTTGCACATTGAAAAAAGTCGTCATTTTTTAAGCTCACACAACATTCCTTTTATCGAAATTCAACATAGAGAATTACTTCAAAACCCGGACCTTAGCCTGAAACGCTTGATTGATTTCTGCGGATGGGAAACAACTTTAGAAGAATTAAAATCTGTCATTGATCACTCACTTTATCGCAATAGAAAAGACGCATGAGTTCTAAAAAGAAAGTACTTGTAATTGGCTGGGATGCGGCTGAATGGAAAGTCATTATGCCATTAATCCAACAAGGAAAAATGCCTGCGATTGCCAAGTTGATGTCCCGCGGAGTTCATGGAAAGCTTCAAACCTTAGACCCACCACTTTCACCGATGTTGTGGACAAGCATCGCGACTGGATTTCGAGCGGACACTCATGGAATAGGTGGCTTTATTGAGCCCACTCCGGACGGTGAAAATTTGCGTCCAGTTACATCCACCTCTCGCAAAGTAAAGGCGATTTGGAATATTTTGAATCAAGAAGGATACAAAAGTAATGTCGTCGCTTGGTGGCCGAGCAATCCAGCAGAACCGATTAATGGGGTGATGGTTTCAAACTTATATCAAATTGCCACGAAACCGCTTGAAGAAGAATGGGAAATGCCGAAAGGAACGATACATCCGGAGGAAATGACTGAAACGATGAAGGAGTTTCGCATTCACCCACATCAAATCACCTTAAATCAGGCACTACCATTCATACCGAACTTAAAGGATAACATCCCGCTTCGCTCTGACAAACGCACGTCTAACGTCATTAAAAACATGGCTAATGCTGGAACGATTCACAGTGCCACTTGCCATTTGTTAGAGAAAAGTGACTGGGATTTTATGGCCATCTATCATGACGCCATCGATCACTTTTCACATGTTGCCATGCGTTATTTCCCGCCGCGAAGACCTGAAATTCCAGAACAGGACTTTGAAGATTTTCAACATGTGGTTGAAGCGGCCTATCTACTCCACGATCGCATGTTAGCGCGAATGATGAGTTTGATCGATGAAGAAAATACGACGGTCCTACTGATCTCCGATCACGGATTCCATTGCGACCATCAACGTCCCTTGTATATTCCAAAAGAACCATCCGGTCCGGCAGTGGAACACAGTCCTTATGGAGTTTTTGTCATGGCAGGTCCCGGAATAAAAAACAATGGCTCCCAAATATCAGGTGCAAGTGTCTTAGATATCACTCCTACCCTTTTGCATCACATGAATCTTCCAGTGGGTAAGGATATGGAAGGAAAAGTCCTTCACGCTTGTTTTGAACAAGCCATAGAAGTGAAATGGATCGATTCGTGGGAGAATATTCCCGGAAATAGTGGCATGCACGACGCCATTTTACGCGAGGATCCATGGTCGGCACAAGAAGCGTTACAGCAACTTGTTGAACTTGGCTACATTGATGCATTGGATGATGACAAGTTGTTACAAGTTGAAAAATCGAAACGAGAAAACGAATATTACATCGCACGAAATTTAATGAACGCTGGAAAATTTGTCCCAGCGATTGACATTTTAGAGCGCATTTATGGAGAGAGTAAGGTTCAGCGATATGGACAACGATTGGCCTTTGCGTATCTAACAAAAAGGCAGTACCGAAAGTCTATGTCGATTTTAACGGAACTCCGAGAACAAAGTGAAAAAAGTCAAAGCACAGAGGATGCCTATGACAAATTGGGAATGGAACAACCAATGTATTTAGACTATTTAGAAGGTCTCATACTCTTAGCGATGAATAAACCTCATTTGTCCTTGCCAAAACTCTTGAAGATTCAAGAAAAGAATCCATTCAACTACCAATTGGCATTAAATATTGCTCAAATTTTTCTTCAGCGAAAAAAATATGACTTAGCAGAAATGCAATTTATCCGCGCTTTGAACATCGATGATTCACACGCTCGCGCACACCACGGACTCGGACTCAGTTTTTTAAGAAGGGGTGAGTTGAACTTAGCCATTGAAGAATTTCTCATGGCAATTGATTACGATTTTTTCTTTCACCGAGCGCACTATCATCTAGGCGAAGCTCTTGTTCGACAAGGATTGTATGATGATGCCATTCAGGCTTTTGAAGTAAATCTTCGCATTGCTCCGAACAATGTGAAATCTCACAAATGGCTTCACGAAATTTACCGAGACTTCCTGAAGAATGACATAAAAGCATCCTTTCATCAACAGCAACTCGATAAATTCATCAAAGGTGAACGAATTATTTGCACAGAGGCGGTAGATCAAGATCAAGCCAAGGTGCTTGCCTTTATCAAATCCTTAGGATTTCCGGTTTACGAAGAGGTGAACAGCAAAGAACTCGCCGCAAATCTATTTCAAGACAACAGTTGGCTGAAAGGTGTCGGAGATCAAATCGTCTTCATTCCAAGTCATTCGTTATCCTTTTTACCTGATTACTTCACTTATAAACTTTTGTATATCCAAAGTGAGCAAGACTTGAGTCTGAAAAATCAAAAAGGTGAATCCATATCGACTATTTTGTCCACTAAAAAATGGACTCATTTCGAACAAGAACAAGCAAAAATAGAAGCTTGGATGGATAGTCAAGCCAACCTTTCTGTACTGTACCTTAGTTACCCCGAAATACTGTCAAACGAAGAGGAACAAGGATTTATTCTAGAGAATTTCTTGAAAAAGTAACGAATCATTTCACCAATTAATTGAAATTGACTATTTTTATTCCAAAATAAAGAAAATGAAAACGCTATCTTCTTCAAACAAAACACGATTAAAACAATATACAGCGGTTGCTGGGGCATTAGTTGCACAAGGTAATGTGAATGCACAAGTCGTTGCGACAAATCTAAATCCAGATGTTATTGTCGATTCCTTGTCCGCACCCTACGCACTAGATTTTAATAACGATGCTAATCCAGAGTTAGCGTTTTTCGTTCAACATATTTCTGGATCTTCCTCTACACAAGGTGTTCAGTTCACATACGATGGAGCTGTTGCTGGAGCTCAATTAAGTCCGGGAGTATCTCTAGTGGGAGCTGTGGGGACAGGAAGTTCTTCTTCTTCGTTTCAAATTTCCGCTCTAAACAACGGAGATCCAATTTCATCGGCAGCAAATTTCGGAACTTCTTCAAATGGAGCTTTAGGTGTAGATTTACTTGTAGATGCGGGTCCACTTGGACAAATTCCGATTCAACAAGGGAACTTTTTAAATCAATCCAACAAATTTCTAGGCGCGAAACTTACAGCCGGAGCAAATACATATTATGGCTGGGTAGAGCTTTCAGTGAATTCGAATGCTTCTCAAATCATCATCCATGGATATGGATACCAAGCAACAGCAAACACAGGTATTTTGGCCGGAGAAGGTGCAAATTCTGGTTTGGAATTGGTTGCATTGTCCGATAAGGTAACCATTGTTGGTACACCAGAACATGTAAGCATCAATGTAACTCCAGATTTAATTGGCGCAAGCGTTTCGTTTGTTTCAATGTCTGGACAAACCTTGAAAACGGAAAAGTTAACGGACATCAACAATACCTTATCCTTTAACGAATTTAGTACTGGAATCTACCAAGTGGTTGTTTCTAACGGTACTGAAACAACGACACAACGCGTTTACGTGAAATAATTGACTATTTTTTTTCTGAAAAGGCTGGGATAATCCAGCCTTTTTTTTTATCCAACGAAAGCCAATATGAGAATCATTCTAACGTTTATCATTCTTTCGTTTTGTTATGTGGTAGATGCACAAATAACAATCAACGAAGGCTGCAATAAAAATTACCTTTCTTCAAGCGATGAGAATGGTGATGCGAGTGATTGGATCGAGTTACATAATTCGGGGACTTCTCCTGTGAACCTGAATGGATACGCATTATCAGATAAAGCGACAGTGCCTAACATGTGGATTTTACCAAATCTTAGTATCCCAGCAGGTGGATTCCAACAAATATTTTGTAGCCAGAAAAATCGTTTTGGGTCAGCTCCGTTTCAATTTGGACTTTCAGAACAAAATTACACACCTCAAACAGGATGGAGTCAACATCAACTTATCACTCCGTTTTACTGGGATGGCGTTTCAAATGTAGTGATCAATGTCTGTTCGTATAACAACGCACAATATACAGAAAACTCTATTTTTAAGCAGACTGCTACACCTTATATCTCCACCATCGGAAGTTTTATTGATGGGAGTCCGGCGGCATGCTCTGCTAACATCGCTTCCACATATTACCAACGTCCAAACATTAAATTGAATAACGCTATTATTGGAACTGGAACGATTCAAAATGGGAACACCGACTATCCCGCACCATTTGGAAATTGGTATTGGGGTGCCCGACATCAAATGCTCATCAGAGCAAGTGAGTTAATTGCATCGGGATTATCAGCAGGAATGATTAATTCCATCGGATTCGAAGTCGCTGCAACGAACGGAGAAAACTATACCTATGTCGATTTTCATTTGAATACAACACAAATGAATGAATTAACTGCAGATTTTATTCCACTTCAAGGAAATTTATTCCACACTAATTTCAAATTAGACGCAAGCGGCGAAACTGTTTATTTATTTGACCCTTCACAACAACTTGTTTCCAGTTTACCTGTAGAATCTCCTGCGACAGATATTTCGGTTGGACTGAGTCCAGATGCATCTGCCCTTGTAAAGTGGTTGGAACCCTCACCTGCTTCTACCAATAATTCTTCCGTTTCTTACAACGATAGCCTGAAGCGTCCCATCTTTTCCAAAATGTCAGGGATAAACAATTCTGTTTTTTACTTAAAGTTGTCCCATAATAACCTGATTCCTTCCAAATTAGTCTACACCACAAATGGTTCGGAGCCTAGTTTTAGCTCGCCCACTTACACGGATTCCATTTTCATCTATCAAAAAACAGTTATACGTGCTAAGGTTTTTCCATTGGACCCTAACGGTGGCTATTTACCAAGTCAGCAAACGATTGGTACTTATATTTTTAACGTAAGTCATGGAACACCTATCCTTTTGGTGACCACGGATCAAAACAATTTATATGGTCCGTCAGGGATTTTTGATAATTGGTCGAGTGATTGGATAAAACCTGCGCATGCGGTTTATTTAAATGAAGGCATTGGTCATTCATTGGTATTCGAACGTTTTTCTTCCATCCGCATGGACGGAGGGGCAGGTGGAAGTCGTTCCCAGCCGCAACATTCATTTCGACTGTCGTTCGATCATGGCGCACTAGGTGAATCTCCCGTGCATTACCCACTCATTCCCGATCGTCCAAACCGGACAAAATACAGTGAAATTTACCTTCGAAATGGAAGTAACCAGTATTTGAGCCTACCCTACAAGGATGCAAGTCAGGTTCGCATGATGAGTGAAGGAACGAAAAATTACTATTCTGCATACCGTCCGGTGAGCGTTTACATCAATGGTTCTTATTTTGGACTTTATGAACTAAGAGAAAAATTCAACACCGAATACTTTGAAATTCATGATGGTGCAAATAAGGATTCGTTAGAACTATTGTCCTTGAGTTATTGGTACAACCTTGTCCTACGTGCAGTAGAAGGAGATGTCGATCATTTCTGGAACTCATACACTGATTTTCAAGCATTGAATGCATTGTCGCCAAGTTACATGAGCGACGCTGATCAATACTTCGATTTGAAACACTATTCAGATTACATCATCGCAGAGTCGTGGATGGGAAATGTGGATTGGCCTGGAAACAACATTAAAATTTACCGATCTGATAAAACAAATTGGCGCTGGCGCTTTGGCTTGATTGATTTGGAATTATCGATGCAGCCAAATGGTTGGACGAGTTGTACCGATAATCACATAGCGTATATGCTTGGACAAAGTACAGGAAATCCATATATTAACATTTGGTTAAAAAGCATTCAGAATACGGATTACAAAAATTACTTCATCAATCGTTTCGCGGATTTAATGAATACGAGTTATCAAACGGATGTCTTGTTGGCTCGCGAGCAAACTTTTTTCGAGTCCATGGTGACCGAAATGCCAAACGAGTTTGCGCGTTGGGGGGATCCAAATAACATTGCTGGACAAATGGAGTCATTTGTTAACAACCATAACGTTTTCCAAGATCAACTGGCTTGTCGAAATGAAGTGGTATTTGACAACATCAAAACAGGATTTAACTTGGTAAAAACAATCGAAGTAAACCTGGAAGTCTTCCCGGAAAATGGTGGAGAAATTGCCTTAAACACCATTCAACCCGCGTCGTATCCTTGGTCTGGAACCTATTTCGATGGTGTTCCTGTAAACATGGTCGCCATTCCGAATCCGGGCTACTCCTTCTCCCATTGGGAACCAACGGCGTTTGTCAGTGACACCTTACAAGATTCATTGACAACGAATATTACTGCTCCAAGTGGATTCTTTACAGCAATCTTTAAGTTAATCCCACCTCCACCGGATGGACCCGATATTCATTTTACGGTAGCTCCGAATCCATCGAACGGAACCTTTGTTTTAACACACGACAACAAAACACAAGCGACAGGTTGCACCTATGAAATCTTTGATTTGAGCGGACGTTTAGTCAGTGGAGGGACGGTAAATCATACGGCACTTGAGACCTCTATTACGATACAAGATATGCGTTCAGCAGTGTACATCCTGCGTGTCAATAAAAACAATGAGGCATTGACGAACTTCAAGTTGCTGAAATATTAGCCCGAAACCCCAAAAACAATTCTTCAGCCGCTTGATAAGCTAACATTTCACCGGATTTCACTTTGTTCTCCATTTCGTGGTATTTCGCTAACCAATGTTCATTCGAGAAAAAGTCACTTTGAAGTAGTGAGCGCATCATTTCCTCTAACACTTCGACTTCTTGGCGTTTTCGGTTTTCAATGAGCCATCCGCTGTGGTTCATCCTGTTGAAAAAAGAATCGATGTTTTTCCAAATGTCTTCGAAACCTTCTTTCGACATGCTACTCGCAGTGTGGACTTGTGTGATCCAATCGTTTTCCTTGGCGGGAAATAAATGTAAGGCATTTGCATATTCCCTTCTCGCCCATTGGGACTTTTGAATGTTTTCTCCGTCCGCCTTGGTAATGATCATTCCATCCGCCATTTCCATGATGCCACGTTTCATTCCCTGCAACTCATCACCGGCACCCGCAAGCATCAATAACAAAAAGAAATCAACCATGGAGTGAACGATTGTTTCTGATTGTCCTACGCCTACAGTTTCAATGAAAATCACTTCGAATCCTGCTGCTTCGCACAGAATGATGGCTTCACGAGTGTGTCGGGCCACGCCTCCTAACGTTGTTCCAGCAGCTGTTGGACGAATAAATACGCGTTCGTTGTTAGACAAGGTTTCCATGCGTGTTTTGTCCCCAAGTATACTGCCACCAGAAACATTGGAGGAAGGATCAATGGCTAAAACGGCTAGACTTTGCTTTTGTTGTAAAATGTAATTTCCGAAGGATTCTATAAACGTACTCTTCCCTACCCCTGGAACACCAGTGATGCCAATGCGCCAAGCTTGTTTCTTTTGAGAAAGGCAAAGTTGCAGGAGTTTATTTGCTTCGATGCGATCCTCAGGACGACTGCTTTCGACCAAAGTGATTCCTGCACTTAAGGCCGTTCGATCCTGCTGACAAATACGTTGAAACAAATCATCCGCACGACGTTCGTTGAAACGTGCTTTCCGTTCTTTGAACCATTCGTTTAGACGTTGATCATTCGGCATTCAACAAATCTTTTAAGGCAGCGAAGGCCGCTTGAATGTTAGAATGAATTTCTGAGATACGCGCTTCCATCATGTAGCAAGGCGCGGTAATGATTTTATTTTCATGATCGACATAAAC
>JBEDJV010000038.1:0-9868 GCA_041172545.1 Bacteroidota bacterium
AGGTGCAACGACAGCTCAGTATGCTTTCGGTGGACAATACTACCAAGCGTTGCGTCCTGCTGGATTCGATGCGAACTTGAAATGGGAGACCACAGCTAGTTACAACGTAGGTTTAGATTTCGGATTCAAAAATGACCGTTTCTCAGGAAGCATCGATGTTTACCGCAAAGAAACAAGTGACTTATTAGCAACTGTTCCAGTTCCTGCAGGAACAAACTTTACAAACATGATTTTAACGAACGTTGGTGGAATGAGAAACCAAGGTGTTGAGGCAAGTTTGAATGTTGGAATCATTGCTAAAAAGAACGCACGTTTAGATTGGGCAATCAACGCTACATACAACCAAAACAAAGTGACGAAACTTTCACTTGTATCTGATCCAAAATCGCCAGGTGTATTGGTTGGTGGAATTGGTGGAGGAATTGGAAATACCATCCAAGTACACCAAGTTGATTATGCAACATTTACGTATTTTGTCTTAGAACAACAATATGATACGGATGGATCAATGATTCAAGTAGGTGAACAAGCTTCGATTGATATCAATAACGATGGTGTTGTAAATACATCAGACAAATGGAAAGATATCAATGCATATAAAGATGCGAATGGAGACGGAATCATCAATATCGACGATCGTTACTACGCTGGACAAGCAGCAGCGAAAGTATTCCTTGGATCTGCGTTGAACTTCACGTACAAAAAATGGTTCGCTGGATTCTCGATGAGAAGTGAGTTAGGAGCAACTATTTACAACAATTTACATTCGAATAGTGCAACATTCCAAACGATTGATGGAACGAAAAAATACTTGAACAACATCAGTTCATTGTATTATCAAGATGAGGTTCAAAAAACAACAAACAACCAATTATTGTCTGACCACTACCTTGAGAAAGCAAACTTCTTACGTATGGACTTCGTGAACATCGGTTACCATTTTGGTAAATTGAAATTCACGAATAATAAATTGGGATTGAACGCAAGCTTTACTGTTCAAAACGTATTCGTATTAACGCAATACATGGGACAAGATCCAGAGGTGAACGGTGGAATTGATAACAATTTCTACCCACGTCCACGCATGTACTCGTTGAACTTAACATTTGACTTCTAAATTTGAAAGCCATGAAAAAAATAATCGCCTATACCTTTATTACAGCTTCCTTATTCTTGGTTTCATGTAATAAACAATTAAATCAATCGCCTAAATACGGTTTAAATGCCGAGGCAGTTTACAGCAATCCTGATCAATACATTCACGTATTAGCGAAATTGTATTCGGGAATGTCTATGACAGGAAATCAAGGTCCAGCTGGATCTGCGGATATCGCTGGAATTGATGAAGGATTCTCCGCGTACATTCGTGTATTGTGGAACCTTCAAGAACTTCCAACGGATGAAGCAATTTGTGGATGGAATGACCCAGGGATTCCAGATTTGAATAAATCTCAGTGGAATGCAGACAACGTTTGGGTAAAAGGTATGTACTACCGCATTTATTACCAAATCACACTTTGTAATGAGTTCATCTGGCAAGCTCGCGAAGAGAAATTAACGACTCGTGGATTCTCTGAAGCGAAGATGGCAGAAATTCGCACATACCGCGAAGAGGCTCGTTTCTTGCGCGCTTTAGCTTACTACCACGCAATGGACTTATTCGGAAACGTTCCGTTTGTTACAGAAAATGACCGAGTAGGTGCTTTCGAACCAGAACAGATTAAACGTGCTGATTTATTCAAATACATCGAAGATGAATTAAAAGCTGTTGAAACAACCATGTTGGCTCCTACTGCTGTTCCTTACGGACGTGCTTCGAAGTCTGCAGCACAAGCGTTAATGGCAAAAATGTACTTGAATGCTGAAGTGTATTTAGGTGCAGGAAATGATCGTTATTCAGAATGTGCAACGTACTGCGAAAAAGTAATGAACTCAGGAGCATTTGCATTGGATGACCATTACCAAGATTTGTTCTTGGCGGATAACAACACATCGCCTGAAATCATCTTCCCGATCGTTTATGACGGACTTTATGCTCAAACGTGGGGTGGAACAACGTTCTTAGTTTGCGCTTCATTGGGTGGAAGCATGGTCGCTGCGGATTACGGAGTGAATGGTAAATGGGGTGGACTTCGTGCAACTGCACCGTTCATTGATAAATTTGTCGACACAACACAAGATACACGTTGGATGTTCTATACAACTGGACAACAAAAAGAAATCACGAGTATGTCGACGTTTACTCAAGGATACGCAAATCCGAAGTTTAAAAACAAAACGTCTACAGGAAGCAATGCATCAAATAACGCAACTTCAGCTCACACGGACATCGATTTCCCTTTATTCCGTCTAGGAGATGTGTATTTAATGTATGCTGAAGCGCAATTGCGTTTAGGGAATTCAGCAACGGCTATTCAATACGTAAATTTAATTCGTGAAAGAGGTTATGGAAATACGTCATTCAATGTTACAACCTTGACATTAGATGACATCCTTGATGAGCGTGCACGTGAAATGCAATGGGAAGCAACAAGAAGAACGGATTTAATTCGTTTCGGATACTTTGCAGGTGCTGATTACGTTTGGCCTTTCAAAGGTGGAGACGTAGCAGGTACTTCCGTTCCCACTTATGTGAATTTATACCCGATTCCAACCGCGGATATTGTTTTAAATAGAAATTTAACTCAAAATCCTGGTTACTAATATTCAACTCGTTGATTGATGGAAAGGGGAGGTCTTCGGGTCTCCCTTTTTTATTGGCCAAAAAATTAAAAGGATTTGTTGTAGGAAAAACGGAGTAAGGTTTGATTCCCACTACTGCGTTGTCTAAGTCCAACTTGTACCTTTACGGATTGCTTTTTCGGTAGCTCTATCTCTACTCCAGTAAAGTAACGCCATTGAACCGTTGCGCCACTTACAATCACTTCCGTTGGAGTATAAACGACATTAGCGTTCCATTGGTAAAAATGTTCGGCACTCAGGATTGGTGTTAGGGGAAAATCTTTTACGTCATAGCCTACACTAAACTTATTTCGCCAAATGCTACTTGTGGTTTGACCAACTTGCATTCCCCATTGTTGTATACTTGACCAATTTAAACTTAGTCTTTTTGGGCCAAAGTCAAAGGCATCTAAAACTGACAATTTAATTCCAAGTTGAAATCGTTGAGAAAAACGATCGCCAGCGATGACTAATTGGTCGCCTTTTTCGTTTAAAGCTAAACGATAAGCAGCGGTAATTTGTAAACCGTCAATGACTCTAACTTGGTGCCCTGCATCCAGAAAAAGGCGATCGAATCCAAGACCTAAATTCTGTCTGTTTCCAATTCCAATTCCAGAGGATTGGGTTTTATTCCATTTTTTAGATAGACTAGCATCCATCCAAAGGCCGGTTTGACCAAAGGAAATACTGCTCCATAAAAGGATGGGTAAAAGAATTTTTTTCATCAATAATAGATTCCGAGAACTCCCGCGTTAATAATACTTTTATCTTCAGAGATCGTAACGGTTTTCGCTACCTCTTTGTTCATTTGCTCTAATGGAGGCTCCATACTCATAACATATACTTTATAGGATCCTTTTTGTAAATCTGTAAAGATAAATTCGCCCAATTGGTTGGTGCGAACATCTTGACTTGCATAGCTGTTTTCCCCATAGCACAAGTAAACACGTTTTTCAGCCATGCTAATTACTCCTGTTTGTAGAAAGTCCGCTTCTCCTTGAGTGGAAACGTCAACGGCAAAGTTGGTCGTTCCGTTGTCTGGATCAACCACGTTTTTTCTGCTTTTCCAAGAAAGCGTTAGGATGTCTTGTTGCAAAGTCAAATTAGCATTCAAGACACCGATGGACTCTATTTTTGCTTTTACGGCTTGGGCAATATCCACATTGGAATCACTATAATTGAACACAACTTGTAGTCCAATTCTTCCCTCCAGATTGGGATTGGCAGAAGAAATCCAATTTGGATTCGAAAAATAGATGTAGAAATTCATTCCGGAAGTCAGATCATTCAGTAAAAAATAATCTCCATGTTCGAGTTGTGCTCCCGAAGTAAACGTAATGTGCTGGATTTCATTTTTTCCTTGTTTGAAATCTTGTCCAGTAACCGTTCCTTTTATGGCAGAGGTTCCACCTGGACCTACATTTTTCTTCACGCAAGATGATTGAACGAAAAGAATGGCTACTCCAAGTGTGAAGCTAAGCGCTTTAGTTTTTAATGATTTTTGCATAAATTCCGCTGATTGATTCAGTGATAAAGTAAATTCCATTGGCCAAATCGGATAGGTCAATGGTTGTGTTTGAATGATTGATTGGGATTATTCGAATGATTTTACCGGAAAAATCCTTCAATTCTAAGCTTGATTCGGAGGACATCCCTGAAATAGTGACAAAGTCCTGAGTTGGATTTGGAATGATCTTCAATTCTGTATTTGGTGAATCTACGGACAACGAGGAGCATGTTCCGAACATGTTTGCGTCCATCCAAGCTGCACGCGCAAGGATCCAATTTTTCATGTACGTTAGTTCTTCCTGATACGTATTGCCAATAAAGTTATTTGGCCAAACATAAACGCCTAATATGGGCCATCGATCATAATTTCGTTCAGCCGGTTCAACTAAAATCGACCCAAGAGAATCGATGTAATTTGTTAATTTTTCGTCACTTAGAATGTTCGTTCGCAAATAACTCCACCTGCAATTCAAGTTGTTGGCAAAAACTGAATCTTGCAACATGCGATTGAACCAAAATGGATTCATATTCGGTCCATTTCCTTGACAAACAGAATTGAAATTAATTTCCCATCCGGTAGTTTGTCCGCCTTGGCAATAGTTGGCATTTCCCCAACCTAAATTGAAATCCCAAAGTGGACCCGCATGAATTTTCCCACCTTCACTCACTCTTTTCTTATGTAAAAAAGTCGAAATACGATAGCCATCCACGTTCTTTGAAAGTTCATTGACAATGAAAAAGTCGATGAACGATTGCTCGTCAGAAAAAGCCCTGAATCCAATTTGTGGGTTGGCGAAGTTCACGCCTTTCAAAGCTGTTTCCCAATTGTTCACGTAGTTTTTGATGTAATTAAATTGATCGGGATGTAAAGCGTCTAATTCAGGATCATGCATTTGATAATACATGGGACCGGTACTTGGCGCTTGTGCTGTGTAAGGAGATGTCCAAGCAATAACCCCGCCAGCGGTCGTTTTATCGACTTTAAAAATATATCCACCGGTAAGATGATTATCGAGCGTATCCGTATAAAGAAGTGGATCCACGTTCACACGTCCTGGATTGATTTTAATACGTTCCATTAAAACATAAACGCCGATGTATGAACCGTTGAGAATCACCTCACATAATTTTGTTCGCGGTGCATATTGACCCATTTGACGTCCAAGATCATAGGTGAGCACATTTCTGATCAAAGACTTATCAGTGTATGGAGCATATAGAATCCAGTCATTGTCGCTTGGCCAATCGAAAAGAGATACGTTGTAATTCACGGAGTCCGGACCTCGTGTTTCGAGTCCATAGGATTTCATTGGGAATGAATTCGAAGATGAACCACGTTTCTCTATGGCGATTTGACCATAAAACTCATTGTAGGGGTCGGATAGGTAATTCATTTGGTTATCCCCGTTGAAAATAATCCCCATCGTTCCATCAATTTTAGGCTCATCCGGAATGTCAACATTATACGTGTCAAGAACGACAATCGGCAAATTGGAACTGGTTAAAATAAATGGGGGTGTAAACCAACTTGGAATGGGTCCGTAGGTAATACTCGGATTGTTCACGCCAATACTCAAGAAATTGCGACAAGTAAAGTCCGTTGAGTTCGTCAGTTGATTGTGAACTTCCACACAAAAGACATTCGTTCCATTTGTCAATAGTCCAGCTAATTGGTTTTGATTAAATACAACTTGATCCGGAAGTTGATTTTGGTATAATTTCGCTTCGTGGGAGATGGAAGCCAACTGATTGAATGCGGGTTGACCTGTACCAGAAATTCCATTTCGTGCAACTTCAACTCCATTTAGATAAGCTACGAATCCATCATCATAGTCGAAATGTAGCGCCATTGCGACAATTTCATTGATGTTCGAAATGATGAATTCAATGCGGGTATAAACGGAAACCGACGAACTAGGAATGATGGTGTTGTCATCGCCATCTCCATAGCCAAATCCACCATTTCCTTGTAACCACGAATTTACAGTAAAGGAAGGTGTAATCCATTCTGGTGAAGACGCCGTAGTCGGAACCTGATAATACCAGGTGCTATTATCCTTTACAATCGTTTCCCAGTGATGCACTTGACTGTGTGCAACGGAGAACAAAAGACTCAAGAATAAAAAGGAATTTCGAATTAACTTCATTAACTCAAAGGTACCTATTTCTTTTTACTTAATATAACCTTAACAATGGTTGTGATGAGGATTAGCATGCAGAGAATAGCGGATAAAACACCCATGTAATCTCCGTGTTTAGCATAGAAAGTCATTTTGTTCAACAGTGGAATGGAATGTTTGAAAGCAGCCTCTTTCCAGTACTTCGTTTCTTTTTGGATAAGACCATACTCATCAAAAACGCCACTTTTTCCCGTATTCGCACTTCGCACAACCCAACGTCTATTTTCAATCGCTCGCAATGAAGAGAAAGAAAAGTGTTGTTTGTATCCCGGCGAGTCTCCCCACCAACCATCGTTGGTGATAACGGTCAGAAAGCGTGCTCCTTGTTTGACTTGTTTCGAGACGAAGTCGCCATAAATGGATTCATAACAAACGATCGGCGCTAGTTTTTCTTTGGCTGGAAAAATTTTCGGTTCCTTTTCAATTCCCAATGTTCCGGATGTTCCACCGTTTTCTATGGCTAATGTCTCCAAAAACGGAAATAAATTCGAGAAGGGAATCATCTCTACACCGGGAACTAGTTTGGACTTATGAATGAAAGCCGGCTCGCCCTTTTGGGGAATGTGTAAGGAACTATTGTAACTTTCGTAGTATATTCTTTGCCTAGGAATGTACACACTCGCACGAGAATGTTTGGTATCAAATAATTCTACGGTCGATGCTCCGATAAGCAATTCTGCCTTACCCCATTTTCTCATTTCGGATTGAATCATCGAGTAAAACGGTAGTCCTGGCAAACGAGACTCAATGAATCCTTGACAAATAGCTGTTTCTGGTCCAACGACCAAATCTGTAGTGGAGTCTACAACGGAATTCGCAAGCATGAAAAAGCGTTGAAGTTGTTGCTCGTTACTCGTTCCTAAAGCAAACTTCTCGTTGTATGGATCAACATTGGGTTGAACAACTGCTACTTTATAAAGTTGTGTGCCTTTGAATGGCAAAATTGGCATTTTCGTCCAACTGTCAAGAATAGGTAGGAATATACTTAATATCGTTCCAATGAACCACCTGTTCCATTTCTTCTTTTTCTGAATCCATACGGAACGAATCCATAGGAAAAAGAAGATATTGACGAAAAGAATCCAATTGCTTCCTCCAAATACTCCCGTATATTCATACCATTGAATCCAACTTGGGCGAATACTAAAAAAGTTCCCTAGGGTTAACCATGGCCAAGAAAGGTCCCAGTTAAAATGAAAGTATTCAAAACTGATCCAAAGTGGAATGAGTGTCCAGACTGCCCTATTGGACTTCAGTCCTTTCTTTACGAAATGAAAAAGGACAAACGTCAGCGACATGAACAAGGTGTTGAAAACAAAGGCTAGTAAGGCGCCAACAAATGAAGAATTTGCGACCCACCAGGTCGTTCCCAAATTGAACATCAGAAAAGCCAAATAACATTGTAGAAGCAAGTGCCATCCACCTCTAGATTTTTCTTGTAAATCTTCAGAAATAAATAGGAGTGGAACAAAACCGATGAAAACGAGGGGAGTGATACTTCC
This sequence comes from Bacteroidota bacterium, assembly GCA_041172545.1. Lineage (GTDB taxonomy): Bacteria > Bacteroidota > Bacteroidia > Flavobacteriales_D > Crocinitomicaceae > UBA952. The sequence continues at coordinate 7,913 of JBEDJV010000038.1, forward strand.
TGTATATGGAAATGAAATGCTCAGAAGGAGTCCTGAACAAAGGCTCAATAGGTAACGTTGCGCTCGGGTAAAGTTCATGTAAACTGTTTGAATAAAGGTAGTGAATTTGTCTAAATGAAGGACTCGCCAATTTCGTGGACAAAAAAAAAGACCGCTAATGCGGTCTTTTCAACAGTATCATCGATTTATTATGCAGTTGCAGTTTCAAATGGAACTACAGATACAAATGAACGATTGTCTTTTTTCTTACGAAATTCTACTAAACCATCCGTTAAAGCGAACAATGTGTGGTCTTTTCCAATTCCAACATTGTTACCTGGGTGATGTTGCGTTCCTCTCTGACGAACAATAATGTTTCCAGAGATTGCTGCTTGTCCACCAAAAATTTTCACACCTAAGCGTTTGCTATGTGATTCACGACCGTTTTTCGAACTACCGACTCCTTTTTTGTGTGCCATGGTTTCTCTATATTATTCCTGAATACAGGATGATTATGCTTTAATATTTGTAATTGTAATTGCAGTAAACTGCTGACGGTGACCGTTTCTTTTTCTGTAACCTTTTCTACGTTTCTTTTTGAAAACGATTACTTTGTCTCCTTTCACGTGATCAATTACCGTTGCGGTAACGATTGCACCTTCTATAGCTGGGGCGCCAAGTGTGATTTTGCCATCATTGTCAACCAACAATACACGATCGAATTCTAAATTCGCTCCTGCCTCTGCTGCTAAACGATGTACAAAAACCTTCTGGTCTTTTTGCACTTTAAACTGCTGCCCTGCTATCTCTACAATTGCGTACATATAGCTTGTTTTAATTTGTTATTTCGCCCAAAATTGGAGGGCAAATATACATATTTAATTTCATATGCCAAACGAATTCCACTTTTTTCACCACAAACCTATGCATTTTCGCGGCCTTTTTTGAAGAGTAGGTGTCCGTAATTCGCTAAAATCACTCCTGAAATGACGATAAACATCGATAATACTTGCGTACTCGTGATGCTTTCATGGAAATAAGTTCCAATAATGACAGCGACAATTGGAATCAAGTAAGTCACGCTGCTAGCAAACAGTGCGGAAGAGGATTGAATGATTCCATTGAACAGAAAAACCGCAAACGCTGTTCCGACAATAGCTAAAACCGCAATGGCTGTAAATCCATTGAGAGCATCAGGATTGTGTTTAAAAACATGTAGCGTGTCAAAAGCGAAAAAACCAATGATAGATGGAATGAAAACCAAGCCGAATCCACCCGCGGCAACATGTATGGGTTTGTAAGCAGCTAACTTAAATTTGATTGTATTCAAACTGATGCCATATAAAAACGTCGCTAGAACGATGGCGAGTGAAGGCAGAATCTGCTGTCCATTAGTTGTTACACTACCACCGTTGAATACAAGTATGGTAATGCCGCAAAATCCAATGATCGTCCCAATGAGCTGATAACGTGTGATTTTATTCGCGAAGAACAGGTAGCCTACAAGCAAGGTGAAAATAGGAGTGAAGCTATTCATGATGCCTGCTAATCCTGAGGAAATATGCGTTTCTGCATACGTAAATAAAAACGCAGGAATGAAATTTCCACATACTCCCACAGTGGCAAAGTAAAGTAGGTCCTTACGTGACGTTAATCGTCTAAAAACTTGAATAGTGAAAGGTAGCAATACGAGTCCCGCCAGGAGCATGCGCATTGCTCCCACTTGTAGCGAGGAGAAGATTTCACCAAGCTCCTCGTTGTACATACCCTTTTTCATAAGGATAAATGAACTTCCCCAAATACATGCAAGTAAGGCGAGTAATAACCAACTTTTCAAATTGCTTTTCATGGGACAAAAGTACGCATTATTTCAGGCTTGAAATTGTGTATAACCAAGGGAAATGAACACAGTGTTAAAAAGTCTCCCACATATTCCCACAATTTCAAATTAAACGTGTTAAATAAAGGGTTTTTAAG
>JBEDJV010000039.1:0-9860 GCA_041172545.1 Bacteroidota bacterium
CCCCGTATACATTATTTCTGCTCCACGTAGTGCGACGACCTTTCTCTTTCACTCCATGGCACAATTAAGGGACAGGTATACCTGCGTGAAACTGTGGGAAATCATTTTCGCACCATCCATCCTACAAAAATATGTGTTGATCGGAATCTTTAAAATGGATGCTTACGTCGGTGCTCCCTTGAAAAAAAGTGTGTGCTATCTGGAGAATTTACTGATCGGGAATTTTAAAAAAATCCATGTCATTGGTTTGGAATTACCGGAAGAGGATGAAGGATTTTTAATCTGGAACTTATCCTCACTGTACCTCAGTTTCTTTTACTGCGATTCCGATTTTTTTAAGTCCTACTACCAATTTGACCGAAGCATGGATGCTCCTTCCAAGAAACGGATTATGAAAACCTACAGCCGTTACATCCAGCGCCACAATTTTGTGTTTAACCGTCATGGGGAACGTCAATTCCTATCCAAGAATCCGTTGATGATGAATAAAATCGCTAGTTTACACGAGATTTTCCCGGATGCAAAATTGATCAACATCAATCGGGATGTAGCAGATACACTTCCCTCTACCTTGGCTCTGAACCAAAGCATTTGCTCGGCTTTTACTTCCATCAAAACAAACGACCGCGTAAAAGCACAAACCATCGAACAACTCGTTGCTTGGTATGAAATGGCCTTTGAAAGCCTTCACACACATTTCCCTCATTCACACATCAAAGTCGACTTCAAGAAATTGATTCAACAAGAGAAAGAAGAGATTCTTCGCATTTCGGAATTTCTCTCCGTTCCCTTTGACCAATTGGTCTTTCCTGTCCATTCAGGTGGTAAGAAACATAAAAACAACAATCCTTATGAGCGATTATCGAAGGAAGAACTCGCGCCGATTCTCTTAAAATTACCGTTCATGAAAGCATATTGCCATGAATAGCAGCTTGAAAGCATCGAAAATAACCTTGTGCGATTTATCCATCAATTATGTGGAAAAAGGAAGTGGTCCACCAATGATCTTTCTTCATAACGGCGGTGGTTTCTGGAACAGTTGGGAACATCAACTACATTATTTTTCAAAAACACATACCGTTTTCGGAATCGATTGGCCAGGATTCGGGGAATCGGAAGCGCCAGATGGACTCATCACACTTGATTTATTGACGGAGGTCTTAACGCAGTTTATCGAAGAAAAAAAATTAACGGACCTTACGCTTGTTGGCAATTGCATCGGTGGATCAGCAGCTCTTAACTACTGCAAAACACATGCGAACAAGGTAAAAAATCTTATCATTTTTAACATTTGTCCTGGATCCTTGATTTATCCCATTCGGATACTCCGGAAACTTCTCCCCGCCTTGAACAACAAGCCGATGCTAAAATCGATTGTTCAAGCACTCTTTGTCTTTTCTTTCACGAAAACACCGGTTAGACACAAATTTCCAAGGATCTTGTTTGGTCGTGACTACAATCCAGAAAGTGATCTCAGTAAAAAATACATCGAAAAGTTTAAACTCGCTTCTCAAACGACGTCGCGGGTGAATCTGGTATTCTCGGTTCACACCTTCAACATCGAAGCTTACATGACGGATGAAATCGCGCACAAACACTTGATGGTTTGGGGAAGTCACAATACAATCACGAATTTAAAAAACCATGGGTATTACCATTATCACTATTTGAAATCGGATGAATTTGTGATCATTCAAGACGGTGGACATTTATGCATGTATGAAAAACCGGATGAGGTAAATGCGTTGATTGAGGCGTATGTGTTGAAGAGTGAGAAAGAGAGTGAGAGCGGGGAATGAGAGCGAGAGCGAGAAACAGAGCGAGAGCGAGTAACGTCAACTAAATAATTCGTTGTAAATTTGAGTATCTGACAAGAACAATGAATATCCTGCGTTGTATTTCTCTCCTTTTTGTGACCTGTATGCTGGGTGTGAGCTCTGCGTGGGGACAATTTTCCTTCGAGGATACGACCAGTGAGGCGACGGATCAAGCGGTGATTCCGGAAATCAATCAGTTTCGTTTTCACAAAATCATCAAGGATACGATTGCGTTGGACGTCCATGATATTTTGGTCTGTGATTCCTTCAGTGCACAAGGAATGCCGTCGACCTACGACGCGCTACATTCCTTCAACTACCGCATTGTGGATCGATTTGGGGGATACCTGAACATCAAAGTAAACCTCGCCTTGGAGCAAGTGCGCAACAATGGATTTCCGTCGGATGTCAAAAAACTATACATCCAAATCGACCCGGTTTTCTTGAAAGTCTATTGGTTCGCTGTGGTGGGTCCGAGTACCGATGGACGCTCCTACGTGCGCATCGACAGTCGCGGTTCTGCAGGAGGAGGCTTGTCCGCCGTGCAAAAGCAACTGCCACGCATGATCAATAAATACCCCAATTTTCATCCGCACAAACTGATGGAATTCAACGAGAACGTGAAAGTTTGCTACGACTGGCATGGAAATCAACTCTGTGATTTTAAGGGTTCGATCAACATCCGTCAGCACTTCTACAAATTCTCTGCGCCGGAACATGTGGAAATCCCACCAGTCGAGGACACCGAACTACTGTTGAATCCCGTGCGTCCAGCTGCGACGAGCGATTCCACGGTGGTAAACACTCCCCCACCCGTCGTAAAAACCGTCCCAAAACCGAGCTTCAAACTCTACAAGGTAAAATCCGGTGACACGCTGGGCGAAATTGCCAGCAAGCACCATGTGTCCATCGCTGCCATCAAAAAAGCCAATCACTTGCGCTCCGACACGATACAGATCGGACAAACCTTAAAAATTCCACGCTAGATGAAGGCGGTCATTCTTTTTTCGATGAGCTTACTGTTCCTTGGAATGGCAATCATCGCTACGCCGAACGATGTGCTGAATCGCTTCCGCAAAGAAGTGGAAGTGAAAACGCTTCAAGCAAGCACACCAGCGGACAGCGTCCAACTTTCACCGAACTGTCGGACCTTCGTCGAGCAGGTCAAATGGCAAAGCACGCAGGACGTCACCTACGATCCCAGTTACTTCACGATTGCTTACCCCAATGGTGACGTTCCCGCAAACAAAGGTGTTTGTGTCGACGTGCCCATTCGCGGATTGCGGTCCATCGGCATCGACTTACAGCGTTTGGTCCACGAGGACATCCTCGCTGCGCGAAGTGCGTATCAAATCACCAAAGTCGACAAGAACATCGATCACCGACGTTGTACGAACCTCATCGTCTATTTCAAACGTCAAAAACAAACCGTTCCAGTGAGTACCGACGAAGCGGATTATTTACCAGGTGACATCGTCTTTTGGGACATCGCCCGCGGACACGTCGGAGTCGTCACGGACGAAAAAGTTCCCGGCACGCATCGCTATTACATGGTACACAACATCTGCTGTGGTCCAAAAATGGAAGACTTTTTATTCGCTGCGCCGATTGTGTGTCATGTGCGTATGGAAAAGTTGAGGTAGGGTTCCGCTGAAGCGGAGGATTTAATTCATCTCTGTCGAACAAATTCTAAAACAAAGGGATATTATCGAACAAAAAGTATGGGGAAATAAATGGGATACCCCGACGAAATAATTAAAAATTAAATTAACAATAATGCTAAATGAATTTTATGAATTTACACCTGAAGATAGAAAGGGGTGTGTTAGATTAGAAGCAAATGTAAAATATGGTACTTTATCAATGTTAAACAATGAATGCCCGTTGTTAAAATCAGATGTGATAATTAAAAAAGCTAGGGGTAAAAATTGGTATGATATAATACAATTTGATGATAGTTCTTTTTTTGTTGTTTCAGAAAGCGTTAAAGAACTTGTTGAATCAAAAAATATTACGGGATTACAATTAGCCAAAGTAAATATAGTAGATGCACCAGTTAATTACTATTTACCAATTATTATATCAATTGCCGGACCTATATTAAATTTGGATGCATTAAACTCTTATGAGACCGAAAACGTTGAATTTGATAGAAGTACTTATGACGGTTCAAATATATTTAGTTTAGAAAACACACTATTGTTTGTTTGTGACGAAAAAGTAAAAAACATCTTGGAAAAACAAGAAATCACAAATTTGAAATTCCGAAATAATCACTTTGGGAATACTCAAACATTCAAATTAGAATGACAGGATATTGAGAATCTTGATGAAGATTTCACCTTGGTATTCACTATTGAAAAATATGACAGAGATGCTTAAAATGAGCGATTTCTTATGTAGTTGAAATAATCTTTTCAAAAGCCACTACTTATCGTGATTTTACGTATATTTGAATGTGTTTTCACGGTAAGTTAAGCAAGAAAATGATCAATCAAACAACAAAAGACAAAATTGAGGCCTTGCACCAGTACTACCAAGAGTTGGCGAAGGGGAATGAGTCCATCTTGAAGGAAATAACCCTTACTGAAATCCCTGAATTGGTGTACAACTCAAATGCGATTGAAAATTCAACACTTTCCTTAGAGGATACGGAGAAAATTCTTTCTGGAGGTCAATTGGCTGGAAAGGTGAATGTACGCGAAGTTTTCGAAGCTAAAAATCTAGCAAAACTGACCGAAAACCTGCTAGAGAATTCCTCTTCTCCTGTAAACATCAAACTCATTCTGAATGCACATAAAAGCTTACTAAGCAACATTGACGATTCCATTGCAGGTCGTTTTAGGTCCGGAAAAGAATGGGTACGGGTCGGTAATCACCTGGGAGCAAATCCGCAGTTTGTCCCAACACTCACGCAAGAGTTGGTAGATGCCTACAACGCACAAAAAATCAGCTACTTTTTAGAGAATATCGCCTATTTTCACGCGGAGTTTGAAACGATTCATCCCTTTGTAGACGGCAACGGACGAATGGGTCGCGTATTGATCAACCTTCAATTAATGAATTTTGGCTATCCTCCCATCATCATTCAAAACAAAAGCAAACATACCGACTACTATCCCCTGTTCACAAAGTATCAGTCCACCATGAAACCCGGAGGTTTTACCGCTTTATTTGCCCTGCTTTTAATTGAATCTTTACATAAACGCATCACGATCCTCACAGCAAAAAAAATCATTCCGCTGTCGCAATGGGCAGCTCAACGATCAATCAAAGCCAACGTGGCAGCCAACAAAGCCAAAAGACAAACCATTCCCGCCTTTCGTTTGCGTGAAAAATGGATGATTGCAGAGGAGTTTGGGGCAATAAATGAATAAACGCTGCAAATGGAAAAGCAAAAGATCAATTGGATAGTTGAATTACATGAATAAATTGGCTGATGGAAAATGAGATGAACCTTTCAACAAAAGAATTTCGAAATGAATCTGGACATGGAACCGTTACCATTTTCAATTTTTACATTGTACTATAATGATGCCTATGAAGTTCCTTTTCCTCCTGCTACTTGTTTTTCCAACGTTGGTCAATGCAACAAAAAGTCAAACGACTAGTTCTCCGTTCCACGTCATTGACGCCTACATGCGGAATTGTCCGGCGGCATCGGAGCACAGTATTGCGGATATTGCTGCATACATCAATCGTTCCGCACGCACGGACCTCGAAAAAGCGCGTGCCGTGTACGTATGGGTGACCGACAACATTTCCTACAACGATGCCGGATTTAATTCAGGGGATTTGGGCGACAATTCAGCGGAGAACGTTCTCAAAACACGTGTGGCCGTTTGCGCAGGATTCGCCGATTTATTCACGGAAATCGCTGTCAAAACGGGAATTGAGGCGGTCACTGTCACCGGATACGCCAAAGGTTATGGTTATTCAGAAGGGGATGTGTTTGAAGATACGGATCACGCCTGGAACGCGGTCAAAATCGATGGAGCGTGGAAAATCTATGATGCCACATGGGGACAAGGCAGTGCAACTGAAGACAGCCGAGGACGCTTGAAGTCCAGCAAAAAGTTTGACGAGCAATGGTTTCATGTGGACCCGAAAATCTCTGTTTTCACCCACTTGGCAGAATTTGCCTACCAAAACTTTTTACCGCAGACCATCAGTTTGGCTGAATTCGAACGCTTGCCGAATTATCAACCGAAAGTCCTGCAATATGGATTGTTTTCAGCGGATGAACTCCTCGCACAAGTCAAAACGAAAAAACCCTTCAACTTACCAGAAATGCACGCTGTCCAGCCAATCTTTCAATTTATCAGTGCACCGAAATCACGCACACTGAAGCAAAAGGAACGCATTACCATTGAAATTAAATCCGACGAAGACTTGCACTTTCACTTGGTCAATGAATTGGATGAATGGATTCCATTCGAGAAAAAAGAACAGACGTATGTGTTGAATTTCATTCCATACAATTACGGTGAAATCCACATCAGCGTGGAAACCCCAGAAGGACATTATGCGGTGTTGGTGTATGAGGTGAAGTGATCCTAAACTCTCGTTTTCTCTCTCGTTCTCTCTCTCTCATTCCTACCCCCTCACCTTCTTCAACACATTCACACCTAATTCCCAAACCATTCCTAGCACGGAACGAAGTGGCGATCGGTGAATGTTGGGTTTTTTGCCTTTTCCAATCAGGTGGATTTGATCCGTATACCACACGATTTCCAGTGGAAAGGTTCGGTCCAAAAATGCGAATCCCGTTGATAAGGGTTTGACCAAACTTGTGACGTCTTTTCCGGAAAGTAATTCTTTCGAGAAATCCGGATTGATGGCCACCGAACGAGCGATTCCAACCATGTCGCAAACGCCGGTCGCTAAGGCATTGTTCATTCCTTGTGAGGAACGGAATCCACCGGTAAGCATCAAGGGTGACTTGACGATTTTGCGCACTTCTTCACAATAATCCAGGAAATAGGCTTCGCGCGCTTTGGTGGATGCTTTGACGTTGGTTCCTGTCATAACTGGCGTTTCATAGGTTCCACCTGAAATTTCAATGAGATCCATGCCTAACTCGGATAAATGCTTCACCACTGCCATCGAATCCTCCTTCGTAAATCCACCTTTCTGGAAATCCGCAGAGTTCAACTTGATGCTAATGGGAAAGTGTGAACCCACTTCCGCACGGATGGCTTTGTAGATTTCACTGACAAAACGCATGCGATTTTCGATGCTTCCACCCCATTGGTCCGTGCGCTGATTGTGCGTCGGGGACAAAAATTGACTCACTAAATATCCATGTGCCCCGTGAATTTGCACTCCAGTGAATCCATTTTCCTTGCACACCTTCGCCGCATACGCAAAGCGCTCAATGATTTCAAAGATTTCTTCTTCACGCAAAGCCCTCGGCGTATTAAACACCCGATTCAAGGGTTTCTTCAAGGGAATGGCTGATGGCGCAACCGGAACAGTACTCAAAAACTTCGGTGACTGTTTCCCCGGATGGTTGAGCTGCACCCAGATATGCGTGTCATGCTTCCGGCCTGCTTCCGCCCATAATTTCAAACTAGCATCATGGATTCCTTTTTCGATGACCACATTTCGCGCTTCCCCCAAGGCTCGTTGGTCCACCATGACATTTCCCGTAATCAACAGTCCTGTTCCACCATCCGCCCAACGTCCATACAAGGTTTGAAACGCACGGTTCGACAAAAATCCCTTCGATCCCATGTTCTCACTCATGGCGGATTTCCCAATTCTGTTTTTGATGATGGCCCCACAAGGAAGCGTTAAGGTATCGGTGATGTTGATGCTGCTCATGATTACTCGGTTGAAACTTTGGTTTCTAAAGGTATTGAAATACCTGACGCAAAGCGTTTTTCATTGGATGAATTCTTTTAAAGCCAAACATCAAATCCCCCATTTATTTTCCAATCTCACCGCAATAACTTAATTTCGAGCACTTTTTTAAATGACTGTGAAAAAATTCCTACTTATTTCGTACAAAGTGCTCATCCATCTCCTCGCTTTGATGGCGCTTTTCTTGATGTTTACTGCCTTAGCGGTGAAAATGAAATGGACCAATGAAAAAGGGGACGTGGACATCAACAACCGTTATTTCGATAAGGTTTCGTCGAGTTATAGCCAGCCTTTAGACTCGACCAATGAACAATATTTGAAAGCAAGAGTTTTTCAAAAACTGGGCGTGCTTTCCCATCGTCATCCGATGAACGCAGAAATCATTCTTGCTGCTTATCAAAAATCGAAGGATGTTCGCATCGCCGCACGTATGTTGGACGCCATTCAATTGCTCTTGAAAAAGGACAAATACCTGCAACGTGAATTTGCAAAAATCAACCATTACCGTAGCAAGCAGTCGAAAACATTGTATCCGTGGGCGCACTCACAAGCGTGGAAGGACTTCTGCAAAGCAGTCGCACACGACAAACATGCGATTGACTCTGTGGCGCGCATGACGGGAGTTGAACCGCGTCTACTCGTGATGTGCTTAGTGGGCGAACAAGTGCGCATGTTCAACTCAGGACGTGAAAAATTCAAAAAGTATGTCGTTCCATTTAGCCGATTAATCCTACCGAAAAATCGCGGATACGGTGTGACCGGAATTCTACAACACACGGCTCTGCGCATCGAAAACACCTTATTCGATACAAAATCTCCGTTTTACGCGGGGGACTATTTCCAAAATTGCATCAATGTCAACGATTCCTTTCCCGAAGGAATTAACGATACGATTGAGTCACACAAGTTAAAAACCATCCAACGACTCATCAAAGGTGGCGATCACTATTATTCGTACCTCTACACGGCCTTTTTGATTCGTCAATACCAAGCGCAATGGGAACACGCTAGATTCTCCTTAGCCTATCGTCCAGAAATCATCGGAACCTTATACAACCTTGGCTATCAGAAAAGCAAGCCGAGCGCACATCCAAAAGTTGGTGGATCCGATTTCATGGTGGCGAACCGCATGTATACCTTTGGTGGACTCTGTTACGAATTTTATTACAGCGGGGAATTGCAGAACTTATTCCCACTGACCAAAGAACCAATCATCCCCGTCAAGGAATTGGAAGTAAAAAACAAGGACCTCATCCTTCAGCGAAAAAAGATGGAAGAGGAACGACTGAAATTGGAAGCTGAGGCAGCCGAAAGTCAGGAAGGAAAGTAATCGTCCGACCGACTTAAAAGCAATGTCCTATTTGGAAAAAGAATTAGATGAATTAAAAATCAATCTATCTTTAAAAATACCTAGCAAAAAACATTTTTCAAACCCCAACTTATCAAAGGCCGAAATCGTCTTGCAATGGATTAGGGGACTCTCGCAATTTTATAAAGGAATAAGTCTCCAACATTATTTAAAACAATTAAACTAGATCTCCAAACATAAAACCATGAAAAAAACCCTTTACTCTGCACTACTCTTTTTAAGTGCTTGCTTTTTTCAAAGCCATTTAAACGCTCAAATTCTGCATGCAGAAAGTTTTGATGCCAATCAATTTCTACCGACAGGATGGGCAACTGTTGGAACGGCTCCGAATTGGGCACGTTCAACGACTTTTTCCGCACCAATTGTTGGTACTCCTCATTCGGGAGCTGGAATGGCGCGCATGCGAAATCAATCGAATTCTACTGCCGCATTAACAGAATCAATCGCAACTCCGGTTTTCGATTTAACTGGACGTGGAACCAACATCGTTCCCGTGAGTTTCTGGATTTACCGCGATTCATTAGTTCCAGCAAACATCGATAGTTTAGGTGTATTTGTCAACACGGCTGCCAATTTAACAGGGGCCTCGAAAATTGGAACCGTTGCTCGCAATCGCAGCGTGAATGTTCCCGACACCAAAGCAACGAATGGTTGGTACCAATATACGTTTAACATCCCCCTCGCCTTTGCTGGTGCATCGAATTATGTCATTTTCCAAGGAACTGTTTATGGTCCAAACGCAAGTGCTCGTCGCATCTATGTGGACGATATTGAATGGACAGAATTTCCACCAGTTTGCTCAGGAACAC
>JBEDJV010000039.1:9890-10611 GCA_041172545.1 Bacteroidota bacterium
TTTGTTCAGGAACACCGACAGGAGGTGTAATTACTGCCACTTCAACCCTTTTTTGTGGTGGAAGTGGATCTGCAGATTTAACGTTAACAGGTGCTTCCTCAGGAACAGGAATTAGTTACCAGTGGTTTACTTCTTCCAATCAGAACGGACCATACATTCCGATTGGATCGAATTCCACGGCAGCTCTAACCGGAACCTTGAATGCCAATCAATATTACTACAACATGGTCACGTGTGCTGGTTCAGCACAAAGCGCGTCTAGTGATACATTGATGATTACCGTCAATCCGAATCCAAATCCAGTCGTAACTATTTCCATGGCTAACGATACGATTTGTCGTTTCGACACCTTGAATTTAACTGCATCCGGCGCAAGTACGTATCATTGGAGCACCAATGCAAATCCGAATTTAAGCACATCCGCAACAGCGACGGATGTTCCATTAAACACGACAACGTATACAGTCATTGGAACAGATGCTTTAGGATGTCCTTCTCAACCAACTACCCAAACAATTGTTGTTGGACGTCGTCCAACCATCAATGCATTCAATAATTCAAACGTAACTGTTTGTTCAGGCGGTTCATCCACTCTTACTGTCAATGCAACTAGTGGCGTCGGAGGTGGTGGTGGCGGAGTCACCCTTGCTTACCAATGGAATCCAAACGTTGGGACAACAAATTCAGTGACAGTTTCTCCAACAACGACAACGCTTTACAC
>JBEDJV010000040.1:0-10659 GCA_041172545.1 Bacteroidota bacterium
CTCTATTTTATCGCATGGATGAGAATAAATTCCGTGAATTATTCTTCAACCTCACATTCAAAGCATATCAACATAGAACTGGATTCTTTTCGACGCTAAATCACAACATCGGGATTTTCTACCAATACCAATTCAAAAATAACCTTTCGATTGGTGCATCAGTGAACAATAATTACTCCTTGCTTTCCTCTAACATGTTCATTCAAAATTACCTGTCCGGAATGCTGCGACTGAGTTACGCTATTTTCCCAAAAGGATGTTATAGAATCAGTGGAACACCTTCATTTTAATTCTGATAAAATAAAACCGGAGTTTATGACGTTATGAAATTCATGCGCCTACTACTCGTATTCATCTTTTGCCAATGTGTTTCGAACCTTCACGCACAATTTTGGCAACAACTACCGGATTTTCCGGGCAATCCTCGGGACGATGCTGCGGGATTCAGTATTCAAGACAAGCATTACTGTGGAACCGGTCGAGACGAAGGATTCGCATGCACACGCAATTTTTATCGTTTTAATGGAACCTTGCAAATTTGGGAAGCCGGAACGCCTTTGCCAGATGGCGAAAACCGTCAATACGCTACCGGATTCGCACACAACGGATTCGGTTACATTCTCTGCGGTGACAATTGCAGCGGTAATTTCTTAAGTTCCTTTTGGCGTTTTGATCCATCCAACGAACAATGGACCACCCTACCCGCTTTACCAACATCCGGACGCGCAGGCTGTGTACATTTCATTATCGGCGACTCTTTGTACCTCATCGGTGGACAAAACTCCTCCGGAATCCTCAACGAAGTATGGCGGTATTCCATCAATACCCAAGAATGGCAACAAAAAAACAACCTGCCAATTCCGGGGATTTGGCGCGGACTTGCTTTTTCGTATGACAATTTCGGATACATTTCCGCAGGAAAATCAAGTTCCTCCACATGGAATTCGGAAACATGGAAATACGATCCAGTTTTTGATCAATGGTCGAACTTCCCTGCCCTAAATTTCGGTGAACGAACCTATGTTGGAACAGTTCAAAAAGACTCCTTATTGTACGTCTTCGGTGGACTCAATACTGTTGGACAAACCTCCACTTCATTTGAAAAAGTGAACTTGAACCTTTTCAGTAGTCAGTCCCTTCCGAATTTCACCGGAAATCCACGCAAAGGAGCTGTTTGCTTTTCGCATGCAGGAGATTTTTACGTTACGACAGGGATTTCTGGCAATACGCGGTTAAAAGAAACATGGAAGATTGAAAATGTCATGATTTCAAATCCCATTTCCAAAAATCCCATCAACGTTTATCCAATTCCTGCGATGCATGACCTTTTCATAGAAACGGAATCTTCCTGTATCGGTGAGTTCATTTACATCTGTGATCAACTTGGTAAAATAAGTACCATCCACCGCATTCAAAGCTTGAAGGAACAGATTCACATCGGCGACTTACAACCCGGAAGGTATCATTTGATATACCAGAATCATAGTTGTCCGATTGTCGTTGGACCTTAATTCAAGGATTGCCGGTACGTTTTCCCTTTGAAAACATAGCTGAGAACACCCTCTTGAATGGACCACTTTGGATCATTCCAAATGGTTTCCGTTTTGAAGATATAGCGCGCCTTACCAGACATTTGATCAACCTCGTACCACATGAAGGCAAAATTCGTTTCGACGATTAAATACAAACGTACAGATGCCTCATCGTAAAACGGATACTTTGCTTTTTGACTAAAATAACGAGGATGTTGAATCGTAATGGAATGACTTGCTTCAATGACACCGCTTTGCTTGACAACGGATACCCGTTCCGCATCGCAACTCACCACCAATACTTTTTCTCCCTGTGATTTAATCAGGAAATTATCGCCAATCATCAAACCTACTTTGGCCATATTATTCACACGAATGGGTTGTCGAAGGTAAAACGGACGTCCTGGCTTGTATGGAGAATATGGATTACTTGGTTCCGCTTGACGAGCAATTCGACGCATGTTTTCATCTTGATTACGCATGGCATTGCTTATCGGTTGAGGTACCTCCTGACGCATTTGTACACCAAGCGGACTGTTCCAACCAGGCGCCGCTGTTCTCATGTAATAAGCGATTCTCGGGAGGACATTTACAGCAAGAATTTGACGGTAAACTGCTTCATTGAAAAGAAGTTGTTTCACATCGTAAAAAGCATAGTAAACATATTGATTTCCGGACATTCCGATTGGACGAAAGCCACCTTCCGTGCTCAACGTGTCAGGTGACGTTGGCAAGGAATAAGAACCATCCATTCTTCGCGCAAACACCAATTCATGACTGGAAGTGATTCCTGCAAATTTCTCTCGGTCCTTATACAGTGATGTTTGCAAATAAAAGATCCCTAAACTGTTCATGATGGTGTCTAAATCCATGTGGTTCATGAGCGTTCTTGGATTCGGATCTTTGATGAATTCGATGCGTTCTTGCAGCGGAATGCCAAGGCTAATTGGATTTTCGCTTGGTGTGTATCCTGTCGGTAGGAGATGTCCGTTCCAATAAAACGAAAGGGGTGTGATCGATCCTATTAAATTTTTCGATATTGCTTTCTTTGATTCAACCGGCCTTGGGATTGGTTTCGATACAACTTTCGAATGTTGACTGATTTCCCGCGCTGGTTTCGCTGTACCCTTGTTATAGATAAGATAAATCAACACGAAACCTAAACCGAGTAAAAGTCCAATTGTCCAAATCTTCTTAGTTCTACGCATGCGCAGTTTTTTCGAGAAAATACTTCGGTCCTGCGGACTAGGCACATAAGTTTCCTCTTTCCATTGATCAAACAACCAACGGTCAAAGTCCTGCTTCATGTCTTCTTTCTCTTTCATGACTTTTCGATTTGATGACGGATCAGTTTTCGGGCCATTTTGATGTGCCAACGAACAGTTTCGATGGAAATCCCTAATTCACTTGCAATTTCACTCGGACGTAAATCTTCCCACAAGAAAAGATTGAAAACGGTTCGCGTAGCTGCCGGAAGTTGCCATAAAAGTGCTGCTACCTGTTTGGTTTCAACTTCCCGATCCAAGTCCCATTCCATTAAATCCGTTTCCGTTTTATCCGGAAGATCCGCCATTGAAACTTCGAGCATTCGGCGTTTGTTCTTCCTAAAATCGTCGATAATCTCGCGTTTCAGAATGGTTTTTATCCATGCGGAATAGGAAGTGCCAATGTTAAAATCTCGAATATGTACAATGGCTTTCATGAAGGCATTATGGACAAGTGAAAGTCGGTCCTCATGGTTTTTCTTATAGCGAACAACGACCTGCATCAACACCGGAAATGAGGCGTCATACAGTTGAAGAATACTTGATTCTTCTCCTTTTACGATGCTTTTGATCAAGGTTGCACCGATGTTTAAATTGCCTGTTTTCGTTTCCAAGTTACGTTCAAAGATACACTAATGACTGTTTCTATGAAGTCAAACGATGCAAACGAATAAACTTGGGTGGAGAATTCCGTATTTTTAGGTAGTCGGATTCTTTTTGAGTTGAAAAACCGAAAACAACAGCATCCCAAATAATACGCTAGCGAAGATCAAATGACTCGTTCGAACCAATCCTGGCATGTCCACATAGGCCAATAAAACACCGCTGATTAACTCCAACGCGAGAATGATAAAGGTCCAACGGATCATGCCATATTTCGTTGTTTGTTCGTTCTTCCAAAACATCCATCCCAACAGGATTAAAACAAGCCACGAGAAACTGCGGTGGATTAAAAATTCGATGCCGATTTTATCCATCCACTCCGTTCGGCTGTATCCCTGTTTCACGAGGTAATCGATGGACTCACGCACTTGCGTCCCCAAAAACATTTGATAAAAGGTGATGATTAAAATCAACCATAAAATGATTCTCATGGATTTATTGAGGACCAAATTCGTTTGAGATCCGCGTCCCATCGCAAACACTAAATACAACTGTAAACCAATAATCACCAATGCCAAGAACAAGTGAATGGTGATGGTCCAAGGTACTAAATTCGTTGCGACGACTATCGATCCGAACCAACCTTCAATTCCCATCAGGACAAGATTCAAAAACATCAGTAAAACGAACTTACGTTTGCGGTAAACGATCAGCATCCAAACGAAGGCAATCAACATCGCATTACCTGCCGCGAATCCAACCAAACGATTGAGGTATTCTGTCCATGTTTTACGCACATTAAATGCTTCTTCCACATAAACGGTGGGATCTGACTGAATGCGCTGTGCTGTTTCACTCATGCCAACGGCATTCAAAAAGCGGCAAAACTTCTCCACTTTTTTCTCGCGTTTCAAGAGGTACGCTTCTCTGTAATCTGCTGGAAGTTCCGCTAATTCCGTGGGTGGAATCCATGCGCCAAAGCACTTTGGCCAATCCGGACAACCCATTCCACTTCCGGTGATTCGAACCAAACTTCCCGCTACTACAATCAAGTAAATGAGAATGACAATCACCCAATTAAATCGAATAAACCGTTTTGAAAATTCCATGGAACAAAAATACCAAGGATTTTAATCCCGATGTCCATTTGAAGGTACTTTTAATTGATAATTCTAAGGCCGTCCGTTTGAGTAGTTTTCCGCAATGTCGTATCTTTGTGCCTTATTCAAAAAAACATGGAATTAAACGCACTTTCAGCCATTTCTCCGATAGACGGAAGATACCATTCGAAAACAAGTCAACTAGGACCATACTTTTCAGAGTTTGGACTCATTCGCTACCGCGTTTTGGTGGAAGTAGAGTACTTTATTTCGTTAGTAGAGAGTGGCATCGAACCACTTGCTGACTTTCCAAAGGAAACGTTTCCAGCATTAGTTTCGATTTATAAAAATTTCACTGAGTCCGATGCGTTGTGGATCAAAGAAACCGAACAAACAACCAACCACGATGTGAAAGCAGTGGAGTACTTCCTGAAAAGTAAAATGGAAGAATTGAACTTGCATAAATACTTGGAGTTTATTCATTTTGGACTCACATCCCAAGACATAAACAACACTGCTATTCCCCTTTCGTTGAAACAAGGAATCGAAGAAGTGTATTTGCCGATGTTGGACGAATTGATTGCGCAATTAACGACCTACCAAAACGAGTGGAAAGATGTGCCAATGCTCGCACGCACGCACGGACAACCCGCTTCTCCAACACGTTTGGGAAAAGAAATACAAGTCTTTACAGAACGATTGACGATTCAACGCAATCAATTAGTGAAGCAAGATTACCCAGCGAAATTTGGTGGAGCAACCGGAAATTTCAATGCACATCACGTGGCATTCCCAACACACGATTGGGTGGCTTTTGCCAACCAATTTGTCAACGGAAAATTGTCCTTGAATCGTTCCCAAACAACGACTCAAATTGAACATTACGACCAATTGGCAGCCTTGTTCGATGTGATGAAACGCATCAACACCATCATTTTGGACTTAAACCGCGATATGTGGACCTACATTTCGATGGAATACTTCAAACAAAAAATCAAAGCAGGTGAAATCGGATCGTCGGCAATGCCGCACAAAGTGAATCCCATTGATTTTGAAAACTCAGAAGGGAATATCGGAATCGCAAATGCGCTTTTTGAACATTTATCGGCTAAACTTCCCGTTTCTCGTTTACAACGCGATTTAACCGATTCAACTGTGCTACGTGTCGTTGGGGTTCCTATCGCACACAGCTTGATTTCATTACAGTCTAGCCTAAAAGGACTAGGGAAATTACTATTGAACGAAGCAAAATTACATGAGGACCTTAATCAAAACTGGGCCGTCGTTGCTGAGGCAATTCAAACAGTTTTACGTCGCGAAGGATTTGAAAAACCTTACGAAGCACTCAAAGGCTTGACACGTAAAAACGAACAAGTAACAAAAGAAAGTGTCCATGCATTCATTGATGAATTAAATCTTTCCCCTATCTTAACGGAAGAATTAAAAAATATTTCACCTAAATCCTATCTTGGAATACAACTTGTGAAACCATAACAATGAATAAACTCCTCCTTGTATTACTGTTCTGTAGCAACATGGTTGTTGCACAAAACTTTCCAATTACTTGGGGACCTTTGGAAAGAAGTAATGGATTGTTGCTGGATATTCTACCGAAAAAACAATTAGACTTCAATACACTTCGCTGGACAGGTGGCAGTAGTTTTGGGACATACCGATTTGTATCCTACGAGAACTTAACCACGTTCAATCAGCAAAAATTAAAACTCGTAACCGAAACTGGACTGTGTAATTTTGTGGATGCATTTAGTTTTGGTAAAGGAACAGTTGTTTTTTTGTCAGACCGAATGAAAAGCAGCATGATGCTTTACCTCCAATATTACGACGAAGATTTAACGGTGACCGAAACGAAATTTATCGCGGAATACGAAAATGCGAAATTCGATGCGAAACCGCAATTCACCATCATTTCTTCATTAAATAGAAAATTCATTGGTGTTATTTGGGAAAAAGAAGGAAAAGGAATAACCAACGATTCTTATGGATACAAAATCCTAAATGACTCCCTACAAGTTGTGCGTGAAGGAGAATACAATGTGCCTTTTGATGGGAACATGACCACGATCAATGAGCATCACATTTCAAACACGGGAGATTATTTTATTTGCTTAACTGAACATAACAAAGCAAATGACCGCATGTTTACGCGCAGTTTTGAGAATTTTAAAGCCTTGCATGTTTACAAAGCAAGTGACAAGGAATTGAAGGAGTTTTCCATTGACTTAAAAGGAAAACGAATTGATGATTTAGTGATGTCATCAAATGACTCCGGAGCCTTTGCGCTGAACGGTATTTATGGTTCGGGAAATAAAACCGGCATCGAAGGAATATTCAGCATTCAAATCGATCCAACGGATCACGCGCAAAATTCAGAATCTTTCATCCCATTTGGAAATGAAATCGTGAAAGAACTGTGGAATACACGCCAACAAGATCGCTACACGAATTCCATGAATAACCTCGGGAATCCGAACGATTTAAATGCAAGAGACTTTAACCTTCCTCAATTGTATGATTACCGTATGCGTGATTTTTTCACCTTGTCCGATGGTTCCATCGTTGGTTCAATGGAACAATACTATGTTTACCAACGCACCACTTACGACAGTAGATCGAGTTTTTCAACAACTATGAATTACTACTATTACGATGATATCATTGCCTTTCGTATCTCATCTGATGGACAAATACTTTGGCAAAAACGCATTCCGAAATCCCAAGTTTCCACCAACGATTACGGTGAATTTAGTTCCTACTGTAGTTTTCAGTCAGATAGTTCACTGAATTTTATTTTTAACGATAATCTTCGAAACTACGACGAATCAGGCATCTTTAACAAAACTGAAAACAACTATTACAGCTTTAATTTATCGAAAAAAAACAATGCGGTCGCCTTGGTTAAAATAGATTTAAAATCTGGAGAAATCAATCGAGAGGTGATGGAAAGTCGCAAGGAATTGAATTCAATTGTTTTGCCTAAACAGTTTAGACTTGACTCATTTAACAAAGAGCTTTTAATGTATTCCATTTCAGGTTCCTTTGAAAGATTTGGCATACTTTCTTTTAAATAATTCACCACTATGAAGCACCTACTTTATATTGTATCCATCATAATTTTGTTGATTTCATGCGATTCTTTGCATTCATCGAAAACAGGACAAACAACACCCGCATCTACAAAAG
This sequence comes from Bacteroidota bacterium, assembly GCA_041172545.1. Taxonomy (GTDB): domain Bacteria; phylum Bacteroidota; class Bacteroidia; order Flavobacteriales_D; family Crocinitomicaceae; genus UBA952. The sequence continues at coordinate 7,702 of JBEDJV010000040.1, forward strand.
CGGATGAGCACAGCTACGCCAACCTATCTGAAATCTCCACAAAACACCTTCACTTAGAGTTGGATGTGAATTTCGAAAATCGAACGATTTACGGAATTGCTCGTCATGAAATGAAAAATAATGGTGCAGATACGGCCGTTTTTGACATCAATGGACTGATGATTCAAAAGGTAACCATCGGACAAAAAGGATCGGAGGAAGAAGCGGATATGTTCATTGATAAAATGGACAAAGATTCTGTACTTGGTCAAGCATTAATGGTGCCCATCAAAGAGGATACGAAATTTGTCAATATTTATTACCAAACGACAGAACGTTCAGATGCCTTGGATTGGTTAGACACAAACCTAACGAGTTCGAAGACAAAACCATTTTTGTACACGCAAGGACAAGCCATCCTCACAAGAACATGGATTCCTCTACAAGATTCACCAAGCAACCGCATCACCTACAGTGCGGATGTCAAAGTCCCTAGCGATTTGTTGGCTGTCATGAGTGCAAAAAATCCAACGCAAAAGAACATAGACGGACAGTATCATTTTGAAATGAACAAACCCATTCCAGCTTACTTAATCGCTTTAGCGGTCGGTGATTTGGAATACCATGCGTTTAGTGCGAATAGCGGAGTTTACTCCGAACCAGAATTACTTCCTGCCTGCGCTTATGAATTTGATGCCATTCCAAAGATGATTTCCGCGGCAGAAAAATTATATGGACCTTATCAATGGGGACAATACGATATTTTAGTTCTTCCCTATTCCTTCCCTTTCGGAGGAATGGAAAATCCAATGTTAACCTTTGCGAATCCTACCTTATTGGCTGGAGACAAAAGTTTGGTATCTGTCATTGCACATGAATTAGCGCACTCGTGGTCCGGGAATTTAGTGACCAATCGCACCTGGAATGACTTTTGGCTGAACGAAGGATTCACCGTTTACTTCGAACAACGCATCATGGAATCCATTTATGGAAAAGAAGTGGCAGACATCCTTGCCTTAATTGAATTCGATGAGTTGAAGGATGAGTTGATTCGAATCAAAAAATCAGACAACCCCGAAGATAGCAAGTTGCATTTAGCCTTGGAAGGAAGAAATCCAGATGACGGAATGACAGACATCGCCTACGTAAAAGGAGCATTTTTCCTCAAAACCTTAGAGAATGAAGTGGGTAGAGCCAAATTTGATGTCTTTCTAAAAAAGTACTTTGAAACATTTCAATTTAAGACCGTAGACACTGAGCAATTCGTTCAGTTCTTAAAGAAAAATCTACTTTCCAAAGGACACGACAACTTCGATTACCAATCGTGGATCTACACCGAGGGACTTCCCGATAATTGCCTCCAGTTGCATTCCACTCGTTTAGATCAAATGGAAAAACTGGCGGATGACTTTACGCACAACAAAGTCAGTTTTGCTCCGAAAATCACCTACAAATGGAAAAAAAATGGGAAACGTAGAAAAAAAATCAAAAAGGTTCAACAAATTAAGTTTCAAGACCACATTGTTCAAGAATGGCAAACGTTTATCCGTCGTCTTCCTAGAAACCTTTCCCAAACTAAAATGAGGGAAATTGATCGGTATTTACGTTTTTCCTTCAGCGGGAATAGTGAATTATTGACTGAATGGTTTATTCTCAGTGCGAATTGTGGTTATGCATCTACCAACAAAGCGCAAATCACTGCATTCTTGAATAAAGTTGGACGTAGAAAATATTTGATGCCGATTTACGAAGCGCTTCTATTGAACAAGGCGAGTCGTCCAATGGCTATTTCGATTTTCCAACAATCGAAAGATCACTATCACGCAGTCTCTAGAAAATCTGTGGAAGCCTTGATTAAGGAAACGAAAAAATAAACGAAAAAATAAAAAGGAAGATATTGATGGTAGCGTTTAGTTCGCTACTTCACTCATGAATTTAATGCGCATTAAACGCAGTTCTTCTTCAGTGTACAATCCATCAAACTCGTGGTAAGCTTCCACCAAATCATCTGTTTCAGCCTCAGAGAAATAATCAAAGATTTCTTCTTGGTTTTCGTTGTCCAAAATGGTATTGATGTAGTAATTGATGTTCACCTTTGTCCCTGAATTCACAATGGACTCCATCTCATCTAAAATATCTTCCAATGGTAATTTACGGTCGATATTTTGAATCAATTGAACCTTTAAAACGGATTTATTGACCAACGTTTTCACGACCATGTCCTGGGGACGTTCGATATCATTGGTCTCAACGTAATTCGCAATTAAATCCACAAACGGCTCGCCATAACGCTGTGCTTTTCCCGTACCAACACCTTGGATATTCGTCAATTCATCCATGGTAATCGGATACTGCAGACACATGTCACGCAAGGAAGGTTCTTGGAAAATCACAAACGGCGGAACGCTCATTTGTTTCGACAATGTTTTACGTAAATCGATGAGTAAGTCGTATAATCCCTCATCAAACGCTCCTCCTTTGCCCCCGACTTGAACGATTGAATCGTCATCATCAGTTCCAGAAAAATCGTGTTGCTTAATGAGCATAAACGAAACAGGTTTTTTGAGGAATGCTCTTCCCGCCTCTGTCAATTTTAAGGTACCAAAGGTCTCCACATCTTTGTACACGAGTCCACCAACACCTGTTTGACGGATGACTGCATTCCAAAAATGCTCATCTTTCTCTTTTCCAATTCCAAACGTTGGAAATTGGTCCTGTTTGTAGGCTTTGATATCCGCCGTCACATGTCCAGACAAATACGCGCAATAATGTTTTGCCTTTTGCGTTTCGTCCATCAATACAATGGCATTCAGCAACATTTCCACATACTTCATTCCCTCGGTTCGTTCCCTAGGATTTCGGCAGTTATCGCATTGTTCATTGCATTTTTTCTCTTCGAATGTCTCGCCGAAGTAATGTAAAATAAACTTACGGCGACAAACGGAAGTTTCCGCGTAAGATACGATTTCGTGTAATAAT
>JBEDJV010000041.1:0-9749 GCA_041172545.1 Bacteroidota bacterium
AATGAAAGTATACTCTTGCACCGGCATTAATTTTCAATGTTTTTCCTTTTTTGACAACTGCATATCCATAAATGACGTAATACCACCTGCTGCAGCGGCTTTTGACTCGGAGGCAATGGTTGCTTTATGGGTTAGGCCTGGATCTCTAAAATGCACCTGATCATCGATCATTCCGGGAATCAACACCAATCCTTCCGCATTTATTTCACGGACCTTTTCGTTTTCTGGCAAGGTGATGAGAGGGGCAATTTTCTCTATTCGTTGGCGATCAATGAGTACATCGGCAACGATTTGACTGTTTTCATTGATGATGCGTGCTTGACGTATGATTGTTTTCAAGGTGTTTTAAGTTTAAGGATTACAGGCTGGACAATACGTTGGATCTTCCGTTTCACGTCCGTTTGGAAAAAAGACTTCCTCTTGATGCTGACAAGCAGCGCACGTCAACACGTGTTTTAAGACCGATGACGTAGGCGTCTCACAAATCCAACAGGGAAGTCCAGGTGAAACGGAAGTCACTCCGTAACCAGGCATTTCACACGCTGGACACAAAACTTTTAATTGATTGATTAGTTTTTGTGCGAGGAGTTCGATTTGCTTCATTCTAGGTGGATTGTGCATCGCGCGCATGTCCGTTTCGACGAACACGCTGCCATGCTTGCGCATACATACAGTGAATGCCAAGGACAGTTCATCCCAATCGTTTATTCCCTTTTTCAGAAACAACATGGATCCTTCATCATTTCGAAGAATGATGGCTTGCTTTGGAAAATCAATGGATGAACAGAATTCCATCAATTCATCTTCTTGCAAGATTTTTTTTCCTTGAAAGTTTGTGTCCGTAGTCAGAATGCGTGCGGTGTAGGAGGTGTTGTTTCGGTAGTCCATCAGCATCATCAGTTCATCGTGTGCCGAACAAAAAGGCAAATCAGGATGTGCTCCGAAGGATCCTTCCGTTGCAAGAACCAAATCACATCCGGATTCTTTCCATCCTAAATCACACTTTGCTCTTAATGTTTCTAAGGGACTTTGAGACCGTTCGATTTCTCCAGAGAATGTTCCAAATTGATCCGTATCGAACAAGGGTAAGGTGAAACAGTTCAGTTTGAGTTCACGCTCAAATATGGGTTGAATAACCGCTTCCTTATGGTGATTCGTCGCAATAAATAAAGATCTTCCTTCAAACATGTCTTAGTCTAACACTTCGATTTCAATTGTTGAATGAATGTTGATTTTCTTCCCGTTCAAGGAATCATTGGTCAGTAATTGGAGAATTTCTTCTCTCGCCATTTTTAACTCGTTCAGTCGTTTTTTGGATCCGTTGTCCTCGGCCGCATTTTTCTCCCAAAGACTGTGCGAATCTACCGAGTGAAATTGCATCTTTTTTGCAATGACATTCAACAATAATTCTTTCGCGTCTTCTGGTGTAAATTCACCGTTAATGAATTTAATTTCCAATTTTTTACTGTTTTCCATCCTTCGGTTTTTATTGATTTGATCAGGCTTTACCTTTCTAGAAGGAACAAGCGTGCAAATTTCCCTTTTTACATTCATAGTTTTTTATTTATATTTATCGTGTTTTCATTAAATATATTTATGAACTTTACCTTGAATCAATTGCGCATCTTTTTAAAAGTTGTCGAAACCCGAAGCATCACCAAAGCCTCACAGGAGTTAGCACTATCACAACCCGCTGTTTCGATTCAACTAAAGAACTTTCAATCTCAATTTGATGTTCCCTTGACGCAATTGATCAACAGAAGACTTTTTATTACTGCATTTGGACATGAGATTGCCACATTAGCGGAAAAGATCATCAACGAGGTCAATGAAATCAACTATCAAACTGCTCTATACAATGGACAATTAGCAGGTAAACTGAGCATTTCCGTAGTGTCCACCGGAAAGTACGTCATCCCCTTTTTTCTTACGGATTTCCTTGCGGAAAACCCAAATATTGATTTAAAACTGGATGTCAGCAACAAGGCACAGGTCATTTCGGATTTAACGGAAAACTCCGTCGATTTCTCGTTAGTATCCACCCTGCCCAGCGAACTAAACCTGGACAAAATCACCTTAATGAAAAACGAATTATACCTTGTTTGTCATTCGGGATTTGACACAGAAGGCATCAACAGCATGAAGGACCTTCCTAAAAACATTCCGTTTATCTACAGAGAAGCTGGATCTGCGACGCGATCAGCGATGGAGAAGTACATTGACCAACAAGGAATATCGATTGATAAGAAACTGGAATTAACGTCCAACGAAGCGGTAAAGCAAGCGGTTATCGCCAACATGGGTCTTTCGATCATGCCGATTATTGGCATCCGTCAAGAACTGAAATCGCAGCAACTGAAAATCATTCCCATGAAAGGCCTGCCGCTGGAATCAAACTGGCACATGGTGTGGAATCGCGGCAATCGCCTGAGTCCAAGTGCGAAAGCATTTGTAGCATACCTAGAGAAAAACAAGAATAGCATCATTGATGCTTTTTTCTCCTAGACAGGACTTAGATTAAGTTGGCGAGCGAAAAACGCAGAGACAACAATGCTTGTTGGTATTTGCAGAGCACTTCAATGTACTTTAAGTTCGCTTGAATATACGTGAGTTCTCGGGCATTCACCAAAAACAACGAACTCTCACCTTGTTCAAACATCGTTTTCTCCGCCTCAAACAATTGACGTGAGTCCAAGACCGTTTGACGGTAAATATCCAATTGATTTTGCGCGTTTAACAAATCATTTTGAGCCTGTTTGATTTTAGCTTTTAAATACACCTTATTGTTCAGGTAGGATAATTGTTCGTCCTGAACTTTCAATTTAGCCAACTCCAAATCACCTCGTTCCTTTCTAAATAAGAGCGGCATATCGAATTGGACACCGATTTTATTGTTGTTTGGACTTAAATTGGTCAATGGATTGTAATTGATTGGTTCATTAATAAAGTTATAACTCAGGTTGATACTAGGCTTCACCTGTTCTCTTTTCAGTTTCTGATCAATTTCAAGTGACTTAATTTTCAAACTATTCATGTTCAAATAGGGATGATTTTCCGCCAGCGAATCGATGTCCGTTTCAGACAATAGAGAAACAATCCGAACGGCCACTGAATCCATCTCTAACGGCAAGGTAGTTTCATCCAACTCTAAGGGCTCTTGCAGTTCCGTCCAAAGGAAGGTGGAAAGTTTCACTTTGGAGTTCAATAAATCCGTTTGATAGTTGTTCAAGAGCGACTGTCGGTACTGCACTTGGATCCGTGCTTCCACCGTATCGATGATGGGACGATCACCAAGTTCTGCAGTCATTTTTACTCCTTGTAGGCGAACCGTCGCTAAGTCGTATGAATTCTGCAAAACAGCTTTTGAATAATGAGCTAAAAACCAATTCCAATAAGCATAGCCCGATTCGTATACGAGTTCATTCAACAGCAAACGTTGTTCTTGCAAGGTGCTTTCTTGGTAAATGCGTGCCTTAAACAATTCCGCCCGACGTTGGTCAATCATCATTCCTTGTCCTAAATTCACCGAAACTCCACCGTACCAAAGTCCGCCAGCGGGTGTTTTATCCTCCGACGACAAATAAGGACCACTATTGGATTCGAACCCAGATTTCACTTGAATACCGTACCACGTTGGAATCGATAATCCAGCGTTTACTTTCTGGTAATTGTTTACTCCATCGTAGTTTTTACGGTCAAAATCAGTGAACAATTTCGGATCAAATCCACCTTTTGCTTTCAGCAATTGACTTTCACCCATTTGCGGTTTAATTCCCGCTTGTTTTACCAACGGATGATTCAACAAGATGAGTTCGTAAAATTCTTTTTCACTAAGTACGGATTGAGACCAGCTATTAGAGAGCGAGAAACAGAGCGAGAAACAGAATGAAAGTATTAGAAGGAATTGTTTCATTTCTTAGGTTTTTCTAATTTTTTCGTTTGATAAAAATTGGGTGGGAATCCGTTGATTTTTCGCCACAATTCATACCCAATTAAAACATCATTTAATAAAATCATCGACTTCGCTCCTCCCCCAACTCGCAACGCGGATGGCCAAGCCTTATCGTTTTTATCTGGAGCAATGAGCACACGGAAATTCCCTTCTTCATTTGCGAATTGATCAATGGCAAAAATATCACCTCCAAAGGTTCCAAAACTTGTCGTTGGCCATCCGGAGAAAACAATTGCCGGCCAACCATCAAATTGAACACGTACTTTTTGTCCCTTTTGCAGCAAAGGAAGGTCCATTGGACGAACGTACATTTCAATCGCTAAATCGTAGTTTCTAGGCATAATGGTCGCAATGGACTCACCTTGTTTGATTGTTTCACCAATTCCACTTGAAAGTACTTTGGTGACAATTCCATCCTGAGGAGCCAATACATAATACATTCCATTTCGAATGGAATAGTTTGCGGCTTGATTTTGTAATTTAATCACATCGACTTCTGTATCGTACAAAGTTGACAGAGTCGAAAATTTATCGGACTCCGCTTTTGCGATTTCATCCTTGAATTTCGCCTCTATGGACTGATATTCTACCCTTGCATCAATAATATCGTTGGCGCTTTGCAAGTATTTTTGTTGCGCTGCAATTTGAGATGCTTGTGCACGTTGGTAAGCCAATTTACGCGACTCTAATTCCGTCAAGGATTTCAAATTATCCTTGTATAGCTTTTCAAAGCGTTCATACTGTTGTTCAGCTATGCGGGCATTGATTTGCGTCGTATGAAATTCAATACTGTCCGTTTTTAACTTCAAATAGGATTGATTCAACTTGATCTTCGCTTGCTGTAATTTGAACTTTCCTGTTTCGATCAAGGCATCAATTCGGTTATCGAGCGAAGTGATTTTATCCCCGTAGGAAACAACGGACAATTCTTTGTTTTTTAATTGCTTGTTGGTTCGTCCCACTAAATCAGGATCTAAGTAACTCTCTTTAATCTCAGAAAGAAAGAGAATCGTATCTCCTTTTTTTACTTGGTCTCCGTCCTTCACGAACCATTTTTCAATTCGTCCGGCGATGATCGACTGTATCATTTGCGGGCGTTGTTCGGGACGCAACGTAACAATCTTTCCGTTTGCACGAATATTTTGAGTCCAAGGTAGTAACATCAGCAACAACAGCAAGCCCATGAAATACAAGATAGAACGTTTCAAGCGTTTCGATGAATGCTTCCCTTCCACTCGGTTCAATGAATTCAGTTCCGAAGTGTTCAATTGATTTTTATTTTGTGGAGAAAGATTTAACATGATTGAGTCAACTTAAAAGATTCATAACTACCATCAAAGCGTATTTTGCCTTGGTGAATTTCAATTATTCGGGAACAATAAGTTAAGACCATTGGATCCGAACTAGCTACCAAAACCGTTTTGTTTTCATTTTTGAACAGTTGCTGTAAAAGCTCTTCCTTCTGGATTGATGTGAGTCCAGCTGTTGGATCTTCCAAAATCAACAAGTTTGGCTGACCAATTAAGGCGCGCGCTACCAACAATTTCCGTTCGACATCGATTGGAATGAGGTGCGATTCAGGATTCAGGATTCCTTGGAATTTATCTGTCATGGCGTGAATGAATGATTTTAAATTCAAGGCACTTAACTCTTCTTCAATCATCGCGAGGGAAATTTCATTTCTTCCAAAACGAATGTTATCCATGACACTTCCATAAACAAGTTGATCACGGTAGAGCACGGATCCAATTTGTTCTCTTAGAGACTGTTTATTCAAGTTCTCTAAAGGAATACCATTGAAGGAAATCGTTCCTTTAGAACAATCCAATAATCCAACGAGGGAACAGAAAAGCACGCTGGTAGATAACGATGAATCGCTAATAAAACCAATTTTCTCCTTTGGATGAATTTGCAGCTGAATATCCGTCAATGGACTCAGTTCATATGAGTCGAGCTGACAAGAAACTTGGTCAAATTCAATGGATAATCCATTTACATCAGCTAACTCCACTTCATTTTTCTGTGCAAGTTCAATGGGTAGATCCGTCACTTGTCCAATTTTCTCAATGGCCGTAAATACATCGTACACCACTTCAATACTTAAAATAAGTTTTTCAACGGCACTTAGGATGAGTAAAATGATGATTTCCGATGCCACAAATTGACCGATGTTCATTTGTTGATTGATCACGAGTAATCCACCAATGATTAAAAAAGTTAGGGCAATCAGTACCTTAAAAATGATTAAGTATGCGTATTGCTTCACGAGTACTTTAAAATGCTGATCCCGAGCCGATAAGTAACCTTGCACGTATTCATCGGTGCGGTAAATATGGAATTTTCGGTTTCCTGAAAGATTAAAGCTAAAACGAGCTTGGGCGATTTCTTTTAACCAGTGGGCAATTTTATACTTATAACTCGATTCATCCAAGCTTGCCAACATCCCTTGACGCGCTGTTAAACGAACAATTAATCCGAGTGTAAAGACTAGAAAGACACCTAGAAAAATAAAAAAGCTGTGGTAAAAGGACAATAAAACGAGGCAGAAGACTAACTGAAGAATTGCAGCAGTAAAGTCGATTAATAACTTGGACATTCCTTTCTGTATCGTCAGCGTGTCAAAAAATCGATGCGTTAAATCCGTTCCGTATTTCTTCATTAACTCTTTTAACCTGATCAATGGAATCCGTTCAGCAAACTCAAATGCAGATCGTGTAAATATTCGCTGCTGCAAATTCTCGGTGATGCGCAATTGAAAAATATTCAATAGTCCGGAAAATCCAATAGACAAAACAACGAGGATAACCAAGACAAACCAGGAAGTACTCATTTGTCCTAGTTCGATGAAATTAATGATCATCTGTATACCCAATGGCAATCCCAATGAAAGTATTCCACTAAAAATGGAAAAAAGATAAATGTTGCGTATTTCTTTTTGATCCGGTCGAAGCATTGACCAAAATCGTGTAACAATTGAAGGAATGTGGTTATCCATGTTTTATAACTTTTAATATAGTTTCAGTGAAGAAAGACTCTACTAGGTCATCTTTCTGATTGATGTTCGTCAAACGAGGTAAATGGGCCGCAAAAAAGCGCTGTTGATTACTTCCTTCAATCATCGTAGAGATGAGCATATTTGGAAATTCATAACTTGGATTGATTTCCAAAATAATTGCGGATACAAATTCGACTACCTTTTTGTATTCAGCGAAAGTCCCATTTTTATTTTCATCGTCCACATTCTTTGTCAAGAGCACTTTGGAAGACTCATTGATGACAATTTGTTTCAATGCCAACTCATTGTCCAACACAAGCTCTTCATTCGGATTTGGAATGGACGTTAAAATATGAATGCACTTTTTTAAGCGAACCTCCGCATCGCTTATGTTTTGTGTTCCAAGTTGAATGCGAAACCACATGCAGGACCAATACCAATTAATGAGGTAAAGTAGAATTTTTTGCTTGCTTTCAAAATAACGGTAAATCGATGCTTCCGTTGTATCAATATCTATTGCAAGTTTTTTGAAGGTGAATTTCTCAAATCCAAGGGATGAAATCAACGAAATACTTCCACTTAGGATTTTGTGTCCTAAATCCGAAGAAGTGGGATCTTTCAGGTACAAATGCTCATTCATCGAAATGGACATTTTTGAAAAGAGCTGATTCATTTGTTTATTTTTTTTTGCAAATATAATAGTATTACTATTCATTTAGAAATGTTTGCTATTTTATTTGTTACAAACACTAAACACTTTGCATCAAAAAATGTTTGACGACACGAAAAAAAAAAAAAAAATAACAGAAAAAAATGTTACGAATAATCTTCCCTTACGCAGCGCTCCACAATCTTCGCACTATTTAGCGCGAGTGGAATTCCACCTCCTGGATGAACGGTGACTCCCGCAAAGTACAATCCTTTTAACGTGGTGGAGAAATTGGGGTGACGGTAAAACGCAGAAAACGCGCTGTTCGAAGAATTCCCGTAAATGGAACCTTGTTTGCCGAAATAGACCGATTCTATTTTACGTGGCTCGTTGTGCGCTTCTACTTCTATATATGGTTCTATGTCTTTACCCAAGGCTTTGGATATTTTCGCGAGGCAGGATTGACGCGTATCGGCAACGAATGTGTCCCAATCTTGTCCAACGTTTATCGGAGCATTCACCATGACGAACCAATTCTCAGATCCCTCCGGCGCATCGTCTTTTTCTACTTTAGAAGTAATATGGATGTAAATAGTTGGGTCCTCGTATCGTGTTTTGGACTCAAAAATCGAATCGAACTCTGCTTGATAATCTTTCGCGAAGAAAATATTGTGGACACCTAACTGATCGAAACTCTTTTTCATTCCCCAATAAAAGACAATGGCACTACTCGATTTTTCTTGGTTCAAGATTTTCGCCGGATAATGTAATCCTTTTAAGAGTCGTTCGTATGTAAAGTGAACATCCATGTTGGATACAACCAACTTACAGGGAAATTCCTGTTTTGTTGTGCGAATTCCTATCACTCGATTCCCGCTGTGTTTAATTTCATCCACGCGTTCACCTAAATAGAACGACACGCCGAGTTCTAAACAAAGTTCATGTAGCGTTTTACTGATGCTCACCATTCCACCAATCGGCATGGCAGGACCTTCATTAAATTCTAGGTGACTGATGATGTTTAACAATCCTGGAGTGCGGTACGGACTACTTCCATTATAGGTAGCCATGCGGTTAAGCAATTGTGCGGATTTTGGATTACGGAAGGTCTTTCTATTTACCGCTGACATACTTCTTGCCATTCCGTAAAAAGGAATGCACGCGATGGCCTTCCAGATTCCTTTGTTCATCCATTGATTGCGTCGGTGCAAAGAGGCTTCAATAAATACCGGATAAAGTGCTTTGTAATTTAAGGAAAGGCGCTTCAAAAATCGGTGCGTGCGTTTAGACGATTCTCCAAAGGCCGATTGAAAAGTTTCTGAAACTTTATCCATTCCGGATGGAATCACGACTTGTTGTCCATCCTCAAAGAAATAACGGCAAGATTCCTCTAAACGACGATAAGCAAAATTCGATTTGTCCTTATGGACAAGCGTGACCAATTCTTCGATTAACTCCGGTTCGGTAAAAACAGATGGTCCCATATCGAAACGGTATGCTCCCAACCATTGCTCATTGACCTTTCCACCAATGAAATCATTCGCTTCAAAAACAGAAACGGAGTGTCCAAGTTTTGCTAGACGGATAGCGCTCGCTAATCCACCGGTTCCAGCACCTATAATTGCAACCTTCATCATATCGGTAACAAAGATGAGGTTAAATTGTTAGTTGATGTTTCATACTTCGCATAATTTTTTTCATCCATAATCGAGCAAATACCTAGTAAAAACGGCGTTTTTAGGTGGCTTTATTAACAAAAAGGCTATTTTTTCAACATTTTACACATTTTTTTTCATGGAAACCGCCATCCGCATTGATATTCAGATATATTTGTTACGATAAAATTTATTACTAACTAATTAAAACCAAGTTATTATGAACAAGGCGGAATTAATCGACGCAATGGCTGCAGCAGCAGGATTGTCAAAAGCAGATGCTAAAAAAGCATTAGACGGATTTGTAGGAGCTACTACAGATGCATTGAAAAAAGGTGAAAGAATTTCTTTAGTAGGTTTCGGTTCTTTCGACATTTCTAAAAGAAATGCTCGTAACGGACGTAACCCTAAAACTGGTGCAGTTATCCAAATCGCTGCTAAAAACACAGTACGTTTCAAAGCAGGTTCTGAACTTTCTTCAAGCGTAAACTAAGAAGA
>JBEDJV010000042.1:0-10196 GCA_041172545.1 Bacteroidota bacterium
CTTGTAAAATAAAGGAATTAACGATTTAAATTTTGTTTAAAACGAAACATTAAATACCTTTGAACGTTAGAAGTTATTAACATTTAAAAATCCAGTGGTAAAAAGTGGTAGAAATCCACTAATTTTACCCATTATAAAGCTATGGCAGGATTAGTAGGAGAATTTGAAGTGAAATTGGATGAAAAAGGCCGATTTCTTTTGCCTTCCGGATTACGGAAGCAACTTCCTCCTGCGTCCCAGCGAGATTTCATGTTGAACAAAGGATTTGAAGATTGTTTGACGCTTTATCCGCTTACCGATTGGGAGCAGATTAGCGCGAAACTTTCAAAACTGAATTTGTTTAAACCGCAAAATCGAATGTTCTATCGTTTGTTCCATCAAGGAGCCAAACAACTGGCATTAGATAACGCAGGTCGTTTGTTGATTCCTACTTCTCACATGGAACGTGTGGGATTGGTTTCTGAAGTAATGCTTATCGCATACAACGACCGAATTGAAATCTGGGACAAATCCAAATACTTCAATATGATTGAAGGAAACATGGCTGATTTCGCTGATTTGGCGGATGAAGTAATTTGGACAATGGAGAATAATACAGACTATCACATACCGGTTCTTTTTCAAGAAAGCATAGATGCCTTGGCGATAAAGCCGAATGGTACGTATGTTGATGTGACTTTTGGTGGTGGAGGACACGCCCGCGCAATTTTTAATCAATTATCTCCTGAAGGAAAACTCATCGTGTTTGATCAAGATTCCGACGCAAAGAAAAATGCGTGGGAAGCGCCAAACTTTCATTTCGTCGCGGCAAATTTTGCCTTTCTAAAAAATCACTTACAGTTGTTGCGCATCAATCATGTGGATGGAATTCTGGCAGACTTAGGTGTGTCGTCCCATCAATTTGATAAGGGTGAACGTGGATTTTCCATCCGGGAAAGCGCTCCTTTAGATATGCGCATGAATCAACAGTCGGGAAAATCTGCCCATCATGTTGTTAATGAATACGAAGAACATGAACTCATTCGAATTTTTAGGAATTATGGTGAGTTGAAAAATGCACGTGGTGTTGCTTCTGAAATCATTCGTAAAAGAGCCGATGGTCCTATTGAAACAACAGGCGACTTAATGCACTTGCTGGAGCGCTTCGCGCCGAAATTTAAAGACCATAAATTTTATGCTCAGGTTTTTCAAGCCATCCGAATTGAGGTGAACCAAGAACTACAAGTATTAGAGGACATGCTGACCCAAGCGGCAGACGTCTTAGCTCCTGGTGGAAGATTGGTCGTAATTTCCTATCACTCCTTGGAAGATAGACCAGTGAAAAACTTCATGAAACGTGGTTCATTCTCCGGTGAAATTGAAAAAGACTTCTTTGGAAATGTTCAAAAACCATTGACTGAAATTGTACGACACCCTATTGTTTCCTCCGATGAGGAAAATGAACGAAATCCGCGCGCTCGAAGTGCGAAACTAAGAATTGCCGAAAAGAATGCATGAAGATGAATTGATAACAGGTGGCAAAGCACCAAAGTCGGAAAAGCCGAAAGCTGCGAAAAGTGACAAGCGCTCTTCGAAGGCTTCTGCCTTTACACAGATTTTGAATGGAGACTTTCTAACCAAAGAGTTTGTTCTGAATAATCTGAATTACATCTTCTTTATCATGTTCCTGTTGATTTTGCTCGTTGCAAAAGGATATTACGGAAAACAGGTAAATAAAGATCTCGATAATGCACAAAGAGAACTCGATCAAAATGCAGCGGAATACATAGAGGCAAAAGCTCGTTTGGAACTGAGAACACGACGATATAAACTAGCTGAAAAACTGGAAAAAAGAGAAATTAAAGAAACGAAAAACGCAACGAAAGTCATTCGCTTGAAACGAAAAGATCATGAGTAAGGACCTGGATAAAAAATTCTTGAAACGTCGTGCCTTCACGGTGTACTTCACCTTTGTGTTCCTGATTTTGGTTGTGTTATATTCTACAGCTAAACTTCAAATCGAAGGACGAAGTAGCCTATTCAATGACATCGATAAAAAATTACCTGTTAAAATCGTAAAAAGAGTCCCAAGAATGGGGGAAATCCTAGACATGAATGGCATTCCATTAGTTACCTCGGTGACTTTTTATGACATACACATGGATCCAACCGTAGTTGATCAGAAATTGTTTGACTCTGAATTAGCAGGACTTGCAGCGGGTTTGCACAGAATGTATCCGGATAAATCTGCACGTGAATATGAAAACGAAATTCGCAACGCTCGAGAGAATAAGTCTCGCTACCTCTTGATTCGTAAACGAGTGACAAATGATGAGCGTAAAATGCTCAATAAGTTACCCATATTCAAGGAAGGACAAATGAAGGGTGGAATCATTGATAATGAGGAAACCATTCTGCGCAAAAAGCCTTACGGAAATATGTTGAGTAGAACCCTTGGATACTACAAGTTCGATAAGAAAGAACTGAAAGTTGGAATCGAAGGCGCTTTCTATCATTATTTAAAAGGTGAAGATGGAGAAGAACTTGAACAACGCATTTCTTCTGGATGGAAAAAAACGGGTAAAATCATCAAAGATGCGGTAGAAGGGGCAAATGTCATTACTTCAATCGATAAAGAAATTCAAGAAGTTGCGCATTCGGAATTAGAAAAGCAAATGATTCACATGAATGCGCAAGAAGGCTGTGTGATTGTCATGGATGTTAAAACTGGTTTCGTTCGTGCCATTGCGAATCTTTCTAAAAAGGAAAAAGGAGGATATGCGGAAGCCTATAACTTCGCTATTGGTAATGCAGAGGTTCCTGGTTCAACCTACAAGTTGGCCTCGCTAATGGCTGGATTAGAGGACAATAAATTTAAAATCACGGATAAGGTCAACGCGAACGGATCTTATTTTATCGCCGGTGCAAAACTGTCTGATTCGAACCATGGTATGGGCTACGGAAACATCACCATTAAAAAAGCCTTTGAGAAATCTTCAAACGTCATCGCACAAATCATGTATCGCGCTTACCGTTCGGAACCTCAACGATTCTTGGATCGACTTGCTCAGTTTGGACTTACGGAAAAATTAGGCATCGATATTGAAGGAGAGAAAAAACCATACGTCCCACAACCAGGTACAACAGGCTGGTCAGCTTTGTCTATTCCATGGATGTCGATTGGATACGAGTTGAAACAATCACCACTTCAAACATTGGCTTTTTACAATGCTGTGGCCAATAATGGTACGCTGGTTCGTCCACAATTTGTACAACAAATAAAGCGCTCAGGAAACGTCATTAAAACCTTTAAGCCGGTCGTCATCAAAGATCAAATTTGTTCAAAAAGTACGCTTGAGGTAATGAGATCTTGTCTAGAAGGCGTAATGACTAACGGAACTGGACATGATTTGAAAAGTTCATTTTTTACCATCGCTGGAAAAACAGGTACAGCGAAATTAATGGGTGATAATAAGCAATACAACGATGAAAAGTTGAGTTTCTATCAGGCTTCTTTCGTTGGTTATTTCCCGGCAAACAAGCCAATTTATTCGTGCATTGTGGTCATCTCTAAACCCAAAAGAGAGTACTATGGCGCACGTGTTTCTGGTACCGTATTCGCTGAAATTGCTAACAAAGTTTATGCTTCAGCCCTTCAGTATCATAGAGCGGTTAATTCAAAACGTGCGGTTAAATCAACGGACCTTCCGAAAGTAAAGGCTGCCTCTAATCGTGACATCACACAAATATTAAAGTCATTTAATCTTCGTTATCAACTGAACGACGACACAGAATGGATTCAGTCGGATACCCTAAAAGGATCGATTCATTTAAATCGTAAAAAAATCCACAAAAAATTAGTTCCAGATGTCTCCGGTTTAACAGCGAAGGATGCCATCTATTTATTGGAGTCCGCGGGAATGATCGTGCGAATACAAGGGAAAGGAACAGTAAAATCTCAGTCGGTTCAAGCTGGAAATCCACTTGTTAAAGGTCAACTTATCAAAATCACATTAAATTAATATGAAAACGCTTTCGTCCATTTTACAGCAAACATCCTTTGAGTTGACTCAAGGTGATTTGACGATGGAAATTTCTTCCCTGACCTTCGATTCTCGAAAAGCGGAGGAAGGAAGTGTTTTTGTAGCCATCGTTGGTAATTTAACGGATGGACATCAATTCGTGCAATCAGCTTACGATGCAGGATGCCGCGTCTTTGTTGTGGAGCAAAAGGTCAGCCTTCCATCGGATGCGACGATCATTATGGTTCCGAAAACGGATGTTGCTCTCGCTGATTTAGCATGTGCATTCTATGGCAATCCATCTAAGGAATTAAAGTTAATCGGCATCACGGGTACGAATGGAAAAACGACCACAACGACCTTGCTTCACGATTTGTTTACAAACCTTGGTTATTCTTGTGGACTCATTTCAACGGTTGTCAATAAAATCGGCGCACAATCAAGTCCATCTACGCACACAACTCCGGATCCAATCCGCCTAAATGCCCTACTGCGAAACATGGTGGATCACGGATGTACGCATTGTTTTATGGAAGTGAGTTCACACGCGGTACATCAACAAAGAATTCATGGGATTTCTTTCACGGGTGCCGTTTTTACGAACATCACCCATGATCACCTCGATTACCACAAAACATTTGCAGAATATATCCGAGTAAAAAAGCAGTTTTTTGATGACCTCGGAACGGATGCCTTTGCTTTGATTAATGGAGATGATAGAAATGGTTCGGTGATGCTTCAAAATACGAAGGCAGAAAAACGCAGTTTCGCATTGAAAACTCCAGCCGATTTTAAAGGAAAGGTGCTAGAAAATGAGATTTCAGGATTAACATTGACGATCAACGGAGTGGAACTTTGTTCACGCTTAGTCGGTGAGTTTAATGCGCTGAATCTTTTGGCTGTTTATGGTGTGAGTACACTCCTTGGACTAGATTCAATGGATGTCCTGAGAGGTATGAGTAACCTAGCTTCGGTGGAAGGAAGATTCCAATACATCAGAAGTCAAGGGGGAATTACCGCAGTCATCGATTACGCACATACACCTGATGCGCTGGAAAATGTATTGAACACGATTGCAGCGATTCGTAAAGAAGGTCAAAAAGTGATTTCCGTTGTTGGTTGTGGTGGTGATCGCGACCGTGAAAAGCGTCCAGTTATGGCACAAATCGCAGCACGTAAAAGTCAACAAGTCATTCTAACATCCGATAATCCAAGAACGGAAGATCCAATGCAGATTTTAAAAGACATGGAAGCTGGATTAAACGATGAGGTGCAACATTCCTTGACTATTGCAGATCGTGCTCAGGCCATTAAAACGGCAATTATGTTGGCGCAAGCAGGTGACATTCTATTAATCGCCGGAAAAGGCCACGAAAAATACCAAGAAATCAATGGGGTTAAACACGACTTTGATGATTTCCAATTAACAGAAGAATTTTTTAATCAATTGAAAAAATAATCAGATGCTATACTATCTATTTGACTATCTCGATTCCTTAAATTTCCCGGGTGCAGGATTATTCCAGTACATTTCCTTTCGCGCTGGACTTGCCCTAATTTCCTCCCTGATTGTCTCCATCGTTATAGGAAAGAAAATCATTAATACATTACGTCAACAGCAAATTGGAGAGACCGTTCGTGACTTAGGACTAGCAGGTCAAATCGAGAAGTCAGGAACACCGACAATGGGTGGAATCATCATTTTGGCGGCCATCCTTATTCCGGTTCTTCTATTCGCAAAACTCCATAATATTTACGTAATCACGATGATCTTCGCGACCATTTGGTTGGGATTGATTGGATTCCTAGATGATTACATCAAAGTGTTTAAGAAGAACAAAGAAGGATTAAAAGGTACGTTCAAGGTCATAGGTCAAATTGGAGTTGGATTAATCGTTGGCTGTATTTTGTATTTCTCTGACGAGGTCGTTGTTCACAAGCGTGTGAGTGCAAACTATCAACTACAACAAGATGAGGAATTTGTGACGCATTTACACGTGCAAAACGAAGGTGAGCACTTTAAATGGATTAAAACGGACGATATGACCACGACCATTCCTTTTATTCGAGGAAATGAGTTCAATTACAACTGGTTAATCGGAGATTGGCAAAAATCCTTTGGTTGGTTATTATTCATACCAATTGTCATTTTTATCGTCATCGCGGTGTCGAATGGTGCAAACATGACGGATGGATTAGACGGATTGGCAACAGGGACTTCCGCAATTGTCGGGATTGCCCTGGCCATTCTTGCTTATGTCAGTTCACATGCAAATTTCGCTGATTACCTTGGAGTCATGTACATCCCAAATGCGGAGGAACTGGTGATCTTCATTGCCGCTTTTGTGGGTGCGTGTGTTGGGTTTCTCTGGTACAACTCTTTTCCTGCTCAAGTATTCATGGGAGATACAGGAAGTTTAGCTTTGGGCGGAATCATCGCTGTATTTGCGATTGCCATCCGAAAAGAACTATTGATCCCTGTTTTGTGTGGAGTTTTCCTAATTGAAAACTTATCTGTCATCATGCAAGTAGGGTATTTCAAATTGACGAAAAAACGGTTCGGAGAAGGACGAAGAATTTTCCTTATGGCACCGTTACACCACCATTATCAGAAAAAAGGAATTCATGAAGCGAAGATTGTTTCTCGCTTTTGGATTGTAGCGGTATTGTTGGCGGTGGTAACCATTGTAACCTTGAAATTGAGATAATTGTGAGCGCAGTAAACAAAAATATGGTCATTCTTGGCGCTGGAGAATCCGGTGTGGGTGCTGCTATTCTTGCGGTACAAAAAGGATGGACGGTTTTTGTGTCCGATATGTCCCAAATCAAGGTGGAATTCCAAGCTGAATTGACAACGCTTGGCGTTCAATGGGAGCAGGGAACACATTCCATGGATGCGATTTTGGCTGCGGATTTAATCATCAAATCTCCTGGGATTCCAGAAAAGGCACCAGTGATGAAAGCAATCCGTGAGAAAGGCATCAAGGTGATCTCGGAAATCGAATTTGGTGGCTACCATACAAAAGGAAAGACCATCTGTATTACCGGTAGCAACGGAAAAACAACAACGTCCATGTTGACGCATCACATTTTGAAAAAAGCAGGATTGGATGTTGGATTAGCCGGAAATGTTGGTTACAGTTTTGCGAAACAAGTAGCAGAAGGAGACCACGATTGGTATGTGATTGAATTGAGTTCTTTCCAATTAGATGACATGTATGATTTTCATGCAAACATCGCGGTTTTAACAAACATAACGCCAGATCATTTAGATCGCTACGATTACGAAATGCAAAACTACGTGGATTCGAAATTCCGCATTTTGCAAAATCAAACAACAACCGATTGGTTCATCTACAATGCAGATGATGCCCTCATTTCAGCGGAAATGAAAAAAAGAAATCCTTCGGTGAATTTGGCTCCCTTTTCCATGAAAGAGGAGCAGAATCCAGGAGCATATGCACAAGACAAACAACTAATAATCAATATAAACCAACAATTTGCCATGTCAATACATGAATTAGCTTTAAAGGGTAAGCACAATACCCAAAACGCTCTTGCAGCAGGGATCGCAGCGAGACTAGTTGAAATCCGTAAGGATATTGTTCGTGAAAGTTTAGAGGACTTCACAAATGTCGAACACAGACTGGAGTTCGTTGCGAAAGTGAACGGAATCGAATTTATTAACGATTCAAAAGCAACAAACATCAACTCAGCTTGGTTCGCCTTAGAAAGCATGGAGAGTCCGACGGTTTGGATCGTTGGTGGTGTTGATAAAGGAAATGACTATTCTGAATTGACGGCACTTGTTCGTGAAAAAGTGAAAGCAATCGTTTGTTTGGGGACAGATAATCAGAAAATCATCGAAGCTTTTTCGGGAATTGTAGAAACCATTGTTGAAGCAAAATCCGCAGTTGAAGCTGTTGCTTACGGATATCGTTTAGCAAAAAAAGATGAAATCGTTCTTCTTTCTCCGGCATGTGCAAGTTTCGATTTATTCGAGAACTACGAGGACAGAGGAAATCAGTTCAAACAAGCAGTTCGTATGCTGTAATTATTCTGTTTCACCATGCAGAACAAGAACGTACATATCAAAAACCAATCAATTAATCATGATTCCCTTGTAAAATCTAAGGGAGCGGGCTTGCGTGCACATGGTAAATTGAAAGGACTTGATGTGTTTACGTGGATGCAACCGGAACAAAATGCCTTGATTAATTTCATCGAATCGATTCCATCTGGAATCATTTGGGTGGGGAATCCGATGGAAATTGAGGCAGTTCTTAGCGTCAATCCGCAACTAATGAATAAGTTTCAAAGCATCCTTTCATTTGGAGAGAATCGAACTGGTTTTATGTTGGAAAACGAGTTTGTGGACATCCAAGACGTGTTGAATGGTTTAATGTCAGAATTAACATCAACGGGGACACTCTTTTTTACCTGTACAGAAAGTGACAGTGAATATGTAGCCCTGAAAATAGCAGCTTACCTCAATTTGGTACAATTGATATGAGAGAATACTTAAAATACCTGAAAGGCGATCCTGTCATTTGGATTATCACGATCCTCATGATGTCTTTCTCCCTCGTAACGGTTTATAGTTTTGTGCCAATTTTGGTGAAAATTGATGGCGGATCCCCGTTTCAATACCTATTAAAACATCTCATCTATGTGGTGATTGGCTTCGCTTGTATGTTTGCCATCCACCGTGTAAAATCTAAATACATCAGTCAACTCGCGAAATTTTCCTATTACCTCGCGATTTTGCTATTACTTTTCACCCTGTTTTTTGGGACAGAAGTCAATGGAGCCGGACGTTGGATTCGTATTCCATTTGTGAAATTAACGTTTCAATCTTCTGATTTCGCCAAATTAGCCTTGATCATTTATGTCAGTCGAATTCTCGTTAAAAAGAAAGATAAATTAGCTAGTTGGAAGGAGGGAATTCTTCCGTTAATGGTTCCAATTGGCGTAATCTGCACCTTGATTGTCAAAGATAACTTCTCAACAGCTGCCATGCTGTTTTTACTGTGTATGGCCTTACTGTTCATTGGGAGAGTCCCATGGGGGAAATTATTAGCAATGGCTGGAGTAGGCATCGCCTTGGCATCCTTAGCAGTTCTCTTTCACATCACTTTTCCTGATGTTGGACTTCTTCCACGTTTCGACACTTGGAAGAATCGATTGACAAATCGAATGGAAAGTGATTCTCAAGACGTAAAAACGGCCCAGGCAAATGCACAAGCAAAAAATGCGCAATTGGCCATCCATGTTGGGTCCTTATTCGGTCAAGGTGTTGGAGACGGAAAATTGAAGGAATACTTACCGGAAGCTTATGCCGATTTCTATTATGCGACGTTTGTAGAAGAATTTGGATTTCTGATGGCCGCATTTCTGGCCTTGTTGTACTTGATCTTGCTTCACCGAATCATCAAGATTGCATTGAAAACAACGGATCTTTTTCAGTCCTATGTTTCGTTGGGAATCGGAATTCACCTCTTAACCCAAGCAAGTATTAATATGTTGGTTTGTACAGGAGTTTTTCCTGTCACTGGGCAAAACATGCCTTTCCTGGCAATGGGTGGATCCGCGTTAATTATGGCCTGTGTTTCTATTGGTGTCATTCAAGCATTTGCAAAAGATTTAGAAAAAGAAAAAGACGAAGCTACTTTCGAGCAAGCATAAAATAAAACGAGTAATGAGTATTCAACGGGTAATAATTTCAGGAGGTGGCACAGGTGGACATATATTTCCAGCGGTAGCGATTGCTGATGAAATCAAACGAAGAAATCCAACTGTATCCATTTTATTTGTGGGTGCCATTGGGAAAATGGAAATGGAAAAAGTTCCGCAAGCGGGCTATGAAATTGTTGGATTACCGATTGCTGGACTTCAACGCAAATTAACCCTTTCCAATTTCTTACTCCCTTTCAAAATTTTAAAAAGTTTATGGAAGGCTCGCTCCATCGTTAAAAACTTTAAACCCCAATTAGTCATTGGAGTAGGTGGATACGCAAGTGGTCCAACCTTGCAAATGGCGAATATGTTGCGCATCCCAACACTCATTCAAGAACAAAATTCCTTTCCGGGAAAAACGAATCAATTATTAGCCAAAAAGGCAGCGAAAATCTGCACAGCATACAGTGGAATGGAACAGTTTTTCCCAACATCCAAAATCATTCAAACGGGAAATCC
>JBEDJV010000043.1:0-9668 GCA_041172545.1 Bacteroidota bacterium
TGGAACCTTTGATCCAATTGTTCCTGAAGTTTGTCAAGGTGCGGATTACTTGATGTTGGGTAATTTGAGTCCACAAGTACAGCTTACGGTCATCAACCGGATGGAAAAACGTCCAAAGTTAATTGCTATGGATACCATGAATTTTTGGATGGATATCGCATTGGACGACCTGAAGGAAACGATGAAACATGTAGATATTCTGATCATCAATGACGAAGAGGCGCGACAACTTTCAAAAGAATATTCGTTGGTACGTGCCGCAAAAATCATTCGTGCAATGGGTCCAAAAACCCTCATCATCAAGAAGGGTGAGCACGGTGCCTTATTGTTCCACGAAGAAAATCTCTTCTTTGCTCCAGCTTTGCCATTGGAAGAAGTATTCGATCCAACGGGAGCGGGTGATACCTTTGCTGGTGGATTTATGGGGTACCTAGCTGCAACAAACGATGATTCTTTTGAGAACATGAAGCGAGCAATTATTGCTGGTTCGGCATTAGCTTCCTTTTGTGTAGAGAAATTCGGAACACAAAGACTTACAGAAATCACAACACAAGATATTAATCATCGAATTAGTCAATTCGTGGCATTGTCTAACTTTGAAATGAACCTATAATGGAACTCACTAACTTTCAAGAAAAAATACAATTATTAGAAGCGTCAGAGGATTTAATCGGTCTAGGGAGAGATGCTTCGGAATTACGTCAAGAATTTGAAGATTTTATGATCGAAGCTGAACGCGTTGAACAAGTAAAACGTTTGGAAGCAGCTGATCAAGGAACGACATACGAGGAATTCGATTATGCACCGGTAAAAGAGGCTTTCTTTGACGTCTATAAATCGTTTCAAGAAAAAAGAAAAAAACAAGTGGAGTTAAAATCGGCACTTGAAAATGAGAATTTAAAACAAAAGAAAGCACTCGTTGAACGTTTGAAGGATGTCATCGAGAACGAGGAGAAAATCGGAACAGCCTTCAATGCCTACAAAGAAATCCATGAAAATTGGAAGAAAGTTGGTGATATTCCGCGTGATAAACGCGAGGCCTTACAAAAAGAATATTCTCGATTATTGGAGATTTTCTTTTATAACATCAAAATTTACAAAGAACTAAAAGAGCATGATTACAAGCGTAATCAACAATTAAAAGAAGCGCTACTTTTCAAATTAAAACAACTTCGCACAGCAAATTTACCTGTTCGAGAAGCGGAAGCAAGCCTTCGTTCGTTACAAGATGAGTGGGAGGAAATTGGTCCAGTTCAGAATGAAGAATGGGAATCTTTGAAGAATGCCTACTGGGAAACAGTTCGCGGTGTATACGAGAAATTTAATGAACATTACGAACAACAAAGAGTCGTTCTAAAAGAAAATATTGATGCAAAAAAAGCACTAATCGAGAAATTAGTCGCTGTCAATGAAACCCTCGCATCTGTCTCTACTGCGAAAGAATGGGAACAAAAAACAAAAGATGTTTTAGGTTTACAAGAAGCATGGAAGAAGATAGGATTCGGTTCTCGAAAAGAGAATGAGCTAGTTTACCAAGAGTTCCGTAAACATTGTGATGTTTTTTTTCAAGCGAAAAAAGAATTTTCCAAGGATATTGAAAGCAAGTTTAAGGATGTCGCGGATAAAAAACGAAAACTAATCGAGGAAGCGAAAGCATTGAGTCATTCACAAGATTGGAAAGGTACTTCGGAAAAATTAATCCAACTTCAGAAAAAATGGAAAGAATCTGGTAATGCTGGACATCGTTTTGAAAATAAATTGTGGACAGAATTCAGAGGAGCATGTAATGTCTTTTTCGAGGCAAAAGAAGCACACTTTAAAGTTCAGGATGATGCGAATGCGTCCAATCTCACGGCAAAAAATGCCCTCATATTAGAAGTTCAAAATTGGGAAGTCCCTGGCGACAAACATGAGGCGATTGCTGCGTTAAGATCTTTCCAAAATAAATTCAATGAGTTGGGACAAGTTCCAATGAAGGATAAAAATACCGTTTATCAAAATTTCAAAAAGGCCATTGACGAAAAGTATGCTGCATTGAAATTAGAAGGACAAGAAAAAGAGAATATCCTCTTCAAGGCGAAACTAGACAACCTAGAATCTAGTCCAGATCGCTCTAGATTGTTTCAAGGGGAGAAAAATGAAATACGTAAGCAAATTGATGTACTCAATAAAGAAATCATGTTGTTAGAGAACAACCTTGGCTTCTTTGCTAAATCAAAGGGAGCGGATGCCTTAAGAGCAGATGTTGACAAAAAAGTGAAACATGCTCAAGAAAGAATTCAACAATTAAAACAAAAACTTAAACTAATTCCAAATGAATAGTTTTATCAATGTTCTGTTATTGGTAGTCACATTTCCAACCATGTTGTTGTCGGTTTTCGTTGGCTTCGATTTACCCATTGATTTTTTGAATACAACCGGTGCTCATTTGTTGTATCGTTTTGAAGTATTTTTAGGACTAGGAATGATATATGCCATCATCAGTTTGCGTCGTTCCGTACGTCGCTGGATGGGCGTTTTTATGACCTCAAAAACGGCAAAGTTTGCTTGGAATGGAACCATTAGTCATGAGCGCAAACAACGTGTCATCCTGTATACTTCCATTGAGGCAATTGTAATGGGTTTTCTAGCCTTGTCCTATCATTATGTAACCGAACAGGCGATTTTCATTAGTGCTGTCTTGGTCTTTTTTGCCATTGAATCAATGGTGTTTTTACTGGTGAATGTGAAAAATAATTTTAGAGTAGGAATTACTTCTAAAGCGGTACTAGTTAGCGATCGTGAAATCATATTAATTTACCTTGCTGGACTCCGAAAAGTGAGTGTGAGTCAACAAACGGTGTATTTTGATTACATTGAAGACCTACAGTTATCCTTTCCCATTGATTGCGTAGAAGCAGCGGAACGCTCCGATTTCTTTACAAGTCTTGAAGCACAATTGGACCCTAATCGCGTACTTTTCCAAAACACAAGTCAGAAGTAATTTTTGTACTTTCGAAGGAACATTTAATCTAGGAACGCTTGAAAATATTGCTTATTCGCTTCAGCTCTATTGGTGATATCGTCCTCACTTTCCCAGTGGTGAACGCAATAAGAAAAGCATATCCGGAAGCAAAAATACATTTTGCCAGTAAAAAAAGCTTCGAAACACTATTGCTCGGAGCAGAAGGAATTGACCAATTTCATTTTCTTTCAGACTCCTTTTCTGCCTTTAAAAGTGAAATAAAAAGGGAGGGTTTTGATTACATCATTGACCTTCACAATAATCTAAGAACTAGACGATTAACACTTGGGATTTCTGCGAAAACGGTTCGTTTTAACAAGTTGAATCTACGTAAATGGCTTTTCACAAAATGGAAGTGGAACGTGATGTCGAATGTACATGTCGTTGATCGTTATTTGGAAACATTAAAGGTATTGGGAATTGAATCCATTGATCCCATCCAAAATAAATTTATCATCCCAGTCAAGGATAGCATAAACATTCAACAACGCTTCCCAAAAATAAGCGCTTCTTTCATCGCGATTGCTATTGGCGCGCAATTTAAAACAAAACGTGTACCCAAGGAGAAATGGGTAGAAATCCTGAATGAAATCGATGGTGAAATCATCATCATTGGAGGCCCGATGGACCGTGAAATGGGGGACTGGCTTGTCGATAATTGTCCAACGAAATCCATTGAAAATACCTGTGGAAAATTGACTATTTTGGAGTCTGCGAGTGTCGTTTCTCAGGCGAAAAGTTTACTGACAAACGATACTGGAATGATGCATATTGCCGCTTGTTTTGATGTACAAATCATTTCAATTTGGGGAAATACAACGCCGGAATTTGGAATGAGTCCGTATAGACCTGAGGGAACAAAAACGGATAAAATCTTTCAAGTTGAAGGACTTTCCTGTCGTCCGTGCTCGAAAATTGGATTCCAAGAATGTCCAAAAAAACACTTTCATTGCATGACTATGCAAGATGCAAAAGCCATTTCGTCGAGCGTGCGAAAAGATTAATCGACTAAGAACAATTTTCTCAGTTCCGTAGCCTCTTCCGGTTTCATTTTTCCAGCCAAAATCAAACTAAGTTGTTTGCGTCTAAGGGCGCCCTCGAATCGCTCAATTTCTTCTGCTGTTTCAGGAATTAATTCAGGAACTTGAATGGGTCCGCCATTTTGATCCACTGCCACAAATGTATAGATGGCTTCGTTGCACTTTTCTTTCGCACCGGTCAGGTTGTCTTCTACGAAAACATCGACAAAAATCTCCATGGATGAATTAAAAGCACGCGAAACTTTTGCTTCTAAGGTAACGATAGAGGCATGATTGATCGGCTTCTGGAAGGAAACATTATTAACGGATGCGGTAACGACTACACGTTTGCAATGACGATGGGCCGAAACACTCGCAATTACATCCATCCAAGCCAATAGTTGTCCCCCAAATAAATTACCCAAGGTATTCGTGTCATTTGGCAATACTACTTTCGTTGAAATCGACAAGGTATCACATGCTTTAACTGCTTTCATAAGAACAAAATTAGTGAAATATCAAGCGCCCTGAAACAAATGTCCTTTTTGATGTGTTCGGAATGTGAAATAATTGTGAAATAGTGAATAATTCACTAATTTTAACGCTGAACTATTTTGCTAGAAAACATTACCACTATGAACAAAAGAAAATTACTCCTGTCTTTTTTATCTGTTTTAACCATCTCCATGAATGCTTTTGCACAACAAAAACGCATTCCAGACCCGGGAAACATGCGCCAAGGCGAAACAATCGAATATTGTATTCAGCATAAAAAACAGGCGGAATTGATGAAGAATCCTGCTTACGTGAAAGCCAAAGAATTGGATGACGCAGAATTTGAATTGCTATCAAAAAAAGGTGGCGCTGAAAAGGCAACTATTTATAAAATCCCGGTTGTATTTCATGTTTTACATATCAACGGGGTAGAAAATATTTCGGACGAACAAATCATGGATGCGCTTGCAATCCTGAACAGAGATTACAGAAAGCAAAATGCAGATACGGCAAATGTTCATCCTGATTTCGCAGGAATGCCAGCAGACATTGAAATCGAATTTGTATTGGCAACAAAAGCTCCAAATGGCAACTGTTTCAAAGGTATTACAAGAACCTACAATACCATTAGTTATGATGGAAGTAATGGAGGAAATCAAGTGGATGCTATTGTTGCGGGGAACGATGTATATCAAGGACAATGGCCAGGAAATAAGTACATGAACGTATTTATTTGTGGTGAAATTGGAGGAGCAGCAGGATATACTACGAATCCTTCCGGATTCTCAGGAAGTCAAATGACAAATGGAATTTGGGTACTACACGATT
Organism: Bacteroidota bacterium; assembly: GCA_041172545.1. Classification (GTDB taxonomy): domain Bacteria; phylum Bacteroidota; class Bacteroidia; order Flavobacteriales_D; family Crocinitomicaceae; genus UBA952. The sequence goes on from JBEDJV010000043.1 coordinate 5,347, forward strand.
ATGTTGGTTCAATTGGCACAAGTTCTGTTGGAACAAGTCGAACTTTAACGCACGAAGTAGGACATTGGTTAAACCTCTCCCATACGTGGGGCTCTAATAATAATCCTGGAACGGCGGGAAGCTGCTCAGGAAATGGCGATCAAGTTCAGGACACGCCTACATGTATTGGGGTGACCGCTTGTTTATTGAATTCAAATACGTGCAACAATGATAATGCATACTGGGGATTTGACATGCGTGATAACGTTGAGAACTACATGGACTATTCTTACTGTTCTAAAATGTTTACGCAAGGACAGCGCACGCGTATGAGAACTGCATTGCAATCCACAAATACAGGTCGTGCAAATTTATGGTCAACGGCTAATCTTGCGGCTGTTGGAGCAAACGGCGTTCTTTATTTGTGTAAAGCAGAATTTACTGCGGATAAAACAACAATCTGTAATGGTGACGAAATTTCCTTTACAGATGATTCGTACAATGTGGCTAATTCTTGGACATGGACCATCACACCTTCTACGGGTTGGTCTTATTCAAACGGTACGACAGCTACAAGTCAAAATACATCTGTCGTTTTTGATACCCCAGGACTCTACACTGTTCAATTAACATCTTCAGACGGAACATTATCAGATAGTGAAATCAAAAACAACTTCATTCACGTATTAAACGCTGGTGCATCTTTACCTTTCTGGGAAGGATTTGAGGATTATACAAGTTTATCGAATATCCAAGAATGGGATGTGTTTACATCGTCTGCAAACAACGCATGGACAATCGAATCAACGACAGGACACACAGGTGCAAAATGTGCTAAACTCATGAATTTTGGTCAAGGAGCTGCGAACATTGATGAGTTGACTTCTTCTCAAATTGATCTGTCAACGGTTCCATCTACAGGAACAGTAACCTTAAGTTTCCGTTATGCATACAGAAAAGTGTTGGCTGCTAATTATGAGTATTTGAAAGTGTTTATTTCAGGAGATTGCGGTGCCGATTGGATTCAACGCAAAACCATTCAAGGAAATCAATTATCTACATTGACATCAACTACGTCATGGAAACCAACCGCACAAACGGACTGGGTAACAGTGCATATGACGAATGTAACCAATACCTATTTTACAGATAAATTTAGAGTGAAATTCCGTTTTGAAGGAGAAGGTGGAAACAACGTTTACCTAGATGATATCAATTTATACAACGGTAGTCCTTCAAATGACTTGGTAACAGGTATTGCCGAGTATTCTTCGATTTCTCATTTAGAAATGTTCCCCAATCCTGCGGATGAAGAATTGAATGTTTCTTTTGAACTTCCGAATGCAGATGATTTAACCATTTCAATGATCGATCTTTCCGGAAAAATCATTCAAAAACACTTGGTGAAAGCGAAGGAAGGTAAAAATTTAGTGATGATGAATACACAAGAATTGGCTGCTGGAATGTATCAGTTAGTGATGATGAGTTCAAACGGACAAAAAACACTTCCGTTCATCGTGAAGTAATTACTTCGATTGAAAATAATTTAATAGGACAAGCGCTTTTGCTTGTCCTATTTTTTTTGCTAATTCCTCTTGGGAACATTCTTTTACTTTCTCAACAGATTTATATTCCTGAAGTAAAAGCGTCCACGTTTTCTCGCCTATTCCTTTTATGTCAGATAATTCGGTTTGAAAAGAATTTTTACTGCGCTTATTTCTATGATGCGTGATGCCAAATCGATGGGCTTCATCCCTCATGTGCTGCACTAATTTTAGTCCTTTTGAACGTCTGTCCAATACGATCGATTTGGAATGATTTGGACGAAAGAGCTCCTCCATGCGTTTCGCTAATCCAAAAACGCTGACTTGATCTGAAATGCCAAGTTCTTCAATAGATTCCATGGCCGCACTTAATTGCCCCTTGCCACCGTCAATAATGATCAGCTCAGGAAGCGGCGTCCCTTCATCTATTAAGCGTCTGTAGCGTCTAAAAACGACCTCTTTCATCGTGCTAAAGTCATCTGGACCCACAACAGTTTTTACATTGAAATGTCGGTAATCATTTTTACTAGGAACACCTTGCTTGAATACCACGCAAGAAGAAACGGCATTTGTTCCTTGTAAATTGGAATTATCGAAGCATTCAATGTGATGAGGTAGTGTTGGTAAAGAAAGTGCTTGCTGTAATTCAAGAAGTGCTTCATGTCCACCATGCTCCGAAACCCGATTCATTTCCCTTTTCTTCAATTGCAAACGATAATGCTTTACATTATGCAGTGATAATTCAACTAATTTCTTCTTTTCGCCAATTTGTGGACAGTGAAAATGAAAATCTGGAAAAATGGATTCAACTTTATCAAAAACCAAAACCTCCTTAGAAGCACTCTCAAATTTCAACCTTAACTGAGGTAAAACGTAGGTAAACACATAGGCAATGTTCTCCGTCAGTTTTAATTCTAAATGGGACGTATATGTATGCACTATCGCTCCATCACGAATCACTAAATAGTTGAAAAATAAAAATTCCTCATCTAGCTCATAGGTGATGACATCTACTTCATTTAAGGTGTGAGATACAATCATCGATTTTGATTGATATTTCTCTATTTGCTCCAGTATTTCTTTTACTTTATGCGCCCCTTCAAAATCATATTTCTCCGCTAGTTCGTACATGGTTTTTTTTAGACTCAAACAAAGCGCATAGGTTTTTCCCTGCAATAATAACTCGATGGAATTCATCATGTCATCATATGCCTCTTTTGCTTGATACCCCACACATGGTCCAGCACATTTTCCAATGTGATACTCCAAACAAACCTTGTATTTTTTTTGCTTGATTTTTTCTTCACTTAAATCCAATGCACACGTTCGAAGCGTAAACAATTCACGAATCAATTGCAACAAGGTTTGCATGACCCTTCCATTGGGATAAGGTCCAAAATACTTGGATCCATCTTTAATCTTTCGCCTTGTGCTAAAAACGCGGGGAAAAGGTTCGTTTTTCACAACAATCCATGGGTAGGTTTTGTCGTCCTTGAGTAAAATGTTATACCGAGGACGATAGGATTTGATGAGGTTATTTTCTAAAAGTAAGGCATCAAGTTCTGAGGAAACAACGGTGAACTTAATGTCGGCAATGTTTTTAACCAAAGCACGTGTTTTTCCATCCGAAATATTCGCCTTGAAATACGAATGCACACGCTTGTTTAAATTTTTCGCCTTTCCAACATAAATAATCACCCCTTTTGAATCAAAGAATTGGTACACACCAGCATCTGTTGGAAGCACCTTTATTTTCTCTAAGACAAGAAGGGAATGTGGATTCATCGGATAAAATTAATCACAAAGTTTCAGAAGAACACGAGCTATGCTATCTTTGTTCTATGTTAGATGAATTCATACGAAAATCTTTACAAGAGGATATAGGTGACGGAGACCACTCTACTCTTGCATGTATTCCTGCAGATGCGAAAGGAAAAGCGAAGTTGCTAGTAAAAGAAAACGGGATCATTGCTGGAATCGATGTAGCAAAAAGAATCTTTGAAATCGTAGATCCAGCCTTGGAACTTGAGTTTTTTAAAAAAGATGGCGACAAAATCGAAATAGGAGACATTGTCTTTCAAGTATCTGGTTCCTCACAATCTATTTTAACTTCCGAAAGATTGGTACTTAATTGCATGCAGCGAATGAGTGGAATTGCTACTCAAACAGCTCAAGTCCTAAAGGTTATTGATGGATGTAAAACGAAGATACTAGACACGAGGAAAACAACTCCAGGAATTCGTTTCTTGGAAAAGTGGGCGGTGAAAATTGGTGGCGGTGAAAATCATCGCTTTGGCTTGTACGATATGATTATGTTGAAGGATAACCACATCGATTATGCCGGAGGAATCAAAAACGCCATTGAGAAAACGAAAAAATACTTAAGTGAATCGAATCGCTCCTTAAAAATAGAAATTGAAGTGAGAAGTTTGGATGAATTAAATCAAGTTCTTGAGGTTGGGGGAGTAGACCGAATCATGCTCGATAACTTTACTCCAGAGAAATTAAAGGAAGCACTTGTGTTCATTCCGAATACATATGAAACAGAGGCATCTGGAGGGATTACCATTGATAATATTCGTCCATATGCTGAAACAGGCGTACAATTTATTTCCATTGGCGCTTTAACTCATTCGGTTAAAGGACTCGATTTAAGCTTGAAAGCAAGTTTTTAATTGAAGGAGGATTATAGATAGCAGCAGGTGGAAATGACTAGATTTCCTAGCTGAAAACATTCTATTTTAACTCGTTCCCAGCCTTTTTCACCTAACATTTTGCCAAAATAGATTTCATCAGTCT
>JBEDJV010000044.1:0-9348 GCA_041172545.1 Bacteroidota bacterium
CTATTTGAATAGTCGTTTCACTCAAATTCAAGAGATTAAAGAAACGGCACATACCGTTATTCAAGACCGAACGATTTACGAGGATGCATTCATCTTTGCACCGAATTTACATTCCATGGGATTGATGACGACGAGAGACTTCGAAAATTACTTTTCTTTGTTCAACTTAATGGATGGATTCGTTTCCGCACCAGACTTGTTGATTTACTTGCGTGCGAGCGTTCCAACATTGGTTAGTCAAATCCAACAACGTGGACGCGATTACGAAGAAAGCATTCGTTTAGATTACTTAAAACGATTGAATGAGCGTTACGAAGCATGGATTTCTACCTACGACAAAGGAAAAGTATTGATCATCGACATCGATAACAACCGTTTCCCTGACAATCAAGAGGACTTAGGTAAAATTATTAATTCGATCGATGCCGAAATCAACGGTTTATTCTAAAAACATCCAATGATAGTTGTTACTGGTTCTGCCGGATTTATCGCGAGTTATTTGGTGGATCACCTCAATGCACTCGGACATACAAACCTCGTTTTAGTCGATGATTTTACGAAAATCGACAAAGAAGACAATTGGAAGAACACCCACTTTAGTTCAAAAATAGAACGATCTGAATTCGTTCATTGGTTCAAAGAACATGCGAACGAGGTTGAATTTGTATTCCATTTAGGCGCGCGAACGGATACAACAGAAAAGGATTTAGACATTCTGGACCAATTGAACCTGAATTATACGAAGTCCATTTGGAGCATCTGCACTGAACACCAAATTCCATTGGTGTATGCGAGTAGCGCGGCGACTTATGGACTCGGAGAATATGGTTACGAAGACAACAATGAGGTCATTCCGAATTTGAAACCCCTGAATCCATATGGGATTTCAAAAAACGAATTTGACAAATGGGCAATTCAACAAACAAAGACTCCACCCTTCTGGGCTGGTTTAAAGTTCTTTAATGTTTATGGTCCAAAAGAATACCACAAAGGACGAATGGCGAGTGTGGTGTTCCATACCCACCGTCAAATTAAAGAAAAAGGACACATGCAATTGTTCCGATCTCACAATCCGGAATACAAGGATGGTGAGCAGCTGCGAGACTTCGTTTACGTGAAAGATGTGGCGAAAGTCTGTGAATTCTTGATGCAAAACCAGGGACATTCTGGCATTTACAATCTTGGATCAGGAAAAGCGAGAACATTTTTAGATTTGGCAAGTTTAACCTTTCAAGCACTTGGACTCGAACCTTCGATCTCGTTTATCGATACTCCGATTGACATTCGCGACAAATACCAATATTTCACCGAAGCGAACATGTCCAAATTACTCGCAATTGGCTATCCGCATGCCTTTTATACCTTGGAAGAAGGGATTTCAGATTACGTGAAGAATTACCTAGAAAAACGCTAGGAAATCATTCCCACCGCAAGTGTTTGATTGGATTGTTCGTCTATGAGAATAAATGATCCTGTCGCCTTGTTTTTTCGGTATTCATCCACATAAACAGGTCCCGCTAATTGCAATTCTACACGCGCAATGTCATTGGCTTGCAAGACTGCTTGTTCTTCATCTCTTTTCAACGTTTGCATATCGTAGACATACAAAATCGACTTCAACATCGCTTTCACTTCGTTCGTCGTGTGGCGCAAGATGTATTTGCGTCCTGGAATGTATGCCTGTGAACTCATCCAACAGATCATTGCTGAAAGGTGACGCAGTTCTTCTGGCTGATTATTCGGTTTCACGAGCATATTTCCGCGCGAAATATCCAATTCGTCGATCAACTCTATCGAAATGGATTGAGGAGCAAATGCTTCCATTTGTGGACCATTCATTCCCATGATGGATTTAACGTTGGAACGTTGATTTCCCGGTAAAACGATGATTTCATCACCTACACGAATAATTCCACTCTCCACTTTACCCGCGTAAGCACGGTAATCCTGAACGGTACCTTGGTCCACACGAATGGGATGTTGAACAGGGAAACGGAAATCAATTTGATTAAGTTCATTCGCCACGGATAAACTTTCGAGAGTATGCAGTAGCGTCGCTCCTTGATACCAAGCCATGTTCTCAGATCGGTGCACGACATTGTCTCCATTCAAAGCGGAAACAGGAATAAATTGGACATCAACGATGGCTAGTTTCGATGAGAAATCTAGATACGAAGAAACAATTTGGTCAAATTCCTCCTGACGAAAATCAACTAAATCCATTTTATTGACACATACAATCAAATGCTGGATTTGAAGCAAGGAAGCGATAAAACTATGTCGACGCGTTTGTTCCACCACTCCTTTTCGTGCATCAATTAAAATAATTGCCGCGTTCGCAGTTGAAGCACCTGTAACCATGTTTCGTGTATACTGAAGGTGACCGGGAGTATCTGCGATGATGAACTTTCGTTTTTCCGTCGTGAAATAACGGTACGCCACATCGATGGTAATTCCTTGCGCGCGCTCATCTTTGAGTCCGTCCGTAAAGAGCGATAAGTCGATTTCCGTTAATCCTTTGCGCTCCGAGATTCGTTGAACAAGTTCTATTTGATCCTGTGGAATTTGTTGACAATCGTAGAGCAGTCGTCCAATTAAGGTACTTTTCCCATCATCTACACTTCCTGCAGTAGTAAAACGCAATATGTCTTTCGTACTCATCATCAGAAATACCCTTCTTTTTTACGGTCCTCCATGGAAGATTCGGAACGAAAATCATCCGCTCGATTCCCTCGTTCTGACTGATTCATTTCCTTTAATTCTGCGATGATTTCCGACACGGTAGATGCCTTTGATTCCATTGCTCCACTAATCGTCATATCGCCAATCGTTCGAAACCGAACGTTTAAATCCGCTAATAAATCCGTCTGATGTGGAATCAGATACGAGGATTGAGCCAAAATACTATCTTTCCTTCTGACGCATGTGCGTTGATGGGTAAAATACAAACTTGGCAAAGGAATCTCCTCTTTTTGAATGTATTCCCACACATCCAATTCCGTCCAATTACTAATTGGAAAAACGCGAAATTGTTCTCCTTGATGTAAGCGACCATTATATAAATGCCAGATTTCTGGACCTTGATTTTTAGGGTCCCATTGTCCAAATGCATCTCGATGCGAGAAAAATCGTTCCTTCGCTCGTGCTTTTTCTTCGTCTCGTCTTCCCCCTCCTATTGCCGCATCGAACCCATGTGACTCCATGCTTTCAAGAAGCGTTATGGACTGAGCGCGATTGCGGTTCGCGTTTGGACCACTTTCTTCTTGTACCGTTTGACGTTGAATCGAGTCCTCCACCTTTCCAACGACTAACCTCACCTTCAATCGGGACGCTAGTTCATCGCGAAATCGCAGTGTTTCCGGGAAGTTATGTCCCGTATCCACGTGCAACAAGGAAAAGGGAATGGGTCCAGGTGCAAACGCTTTTGCTGCGAGATGCGTCACAACGATCGAATCTTTTCCGCCTGAAAACAAAATGCATGGATTTTGGAACTGCGCAAAAGCCTCGCGCAGCACAAACACAGCCTCCGCCTCTAATTCCTCTAAAAAATTAAGTCGGTAACTCATCACTTCGCAAAAAATGTTTGAATGATTTGATCAAGGCATTGCTCTGTTGATTGTTCATTTGTGTCGATCATCAAATCTACCTGCGTTGGACGATCGAAAGGCGATGATATTCCTGTGAAATTATTTAGCGTTCCTTGAGATACGTTTTGATAGAGTCCTTTGACATCGCGCGTTTGACAGGTAATCAAATCCGCATCAACGAAAACAAAGCGAACAGTTTTTCCTAAAATCTGACGAATCTTTTCGCGGTGGGCATCTTCCGGAGTAATGAAGGAAGCTAAAACGACCTCACGGTGATTCAGTAGCAATTTGGCGATTTCCGCAGAGCGACGAACATTCTCCATTCGGTCTTCCGATGAAAATCCAAGGTCTTGATTGATTCCTTGACGCAATTGGTCTCCATCGATGGAAGCAGCAGAAATCCCCCTGTCCTTCAACTCGTTCAGGAGCAAGTTCGATAAGGTAGACTTACCGGAACCTGAGAGTCCAAAGAACCAAATTACAATGGGATTTTTCATGTGTTTCGTCAAAGAATAAAAGTAATGAATTCCGGTAAATAAAATCGATGAGCAAAAAAAAACTCCTTCCAATTGGAAAGAGTTTTTTAAGATTGTTCAGTAAAGCTTATTCGCTAACAACTTCAAATTTGAATGATTGTTTCACGCCTTTGTAAATATTCGCTTCTACTTCGTACGTTCCAATTTCGCGAATTGGTTCGTCTTTAATTTTCAATGATTTACGATCAATGTCATGTCCAAGTGCACGAAGTGCATCAGCCAATTGAACCGTATTAACAGAACCAAAGATTTTACCGTTTTCACCTGCTTTCGTAGCGATAGTGATGGTTAAATCAGCAATTTTAGCAGCTAATTCTTGAGCTTCAGCTAAATTTTTAGATTCTTTATGAGATTTTTGACGCATAATCTCAGCGTGTGCTTTTTTCGCGCTAGCCGTAGCAAGCGTCGCGTATCCTTGAGGAATCAAGAAGTTACGACCGTATCCAGGTTTCACAGTTACGATTTCGTTTGCGTAACCTAATTTATCAACGTTTTTCTTTAAGATAATTTCCATGACTTTCAGTTTTTCTGTTCAACAAATGATTATTTCAACATATCACCAACGTATGGAAGGATCGCAAGGTGACGAGCACGTTTGATCGCTTTGTTGACTCTCTTTTGGTATTTCGCAGAAGTACCAGTGATACGACGTGGAAGAATTTTACCTTGTTCATTTATCAATTTCAACAAGAAACTTGCGTCTTTGTAATCAATAAATTTAATTCCGCTCTTCTTGAAACGGCAGTACTTGTCCTTCTTAATATCAATATTAATCGGGGTTAGATAACGAATATCGTTTGACATCTCTTTTAATTTTTTAGGGTTAACAATTAGTTAGGCAGTAGCTCCAGCTTTTGCACGTCTTTTTACTGAGTAATTTACATGATCAACATCCATTTTAACCGTTAAAAAACGTAAAACTCGTTCATCACGCTTCATCATCAATTCGAAGTTCGCAACAACATTACCTTCCGCTTGGAATTCTACTAGAAAGTAGAAACCAGTGGATTTTTTCTGGATTGGGTACGCCAACTTGCGCAAACCCCAGTTCTCCGAATGAGTGATTGAACCACCAAGTGATTTAATCTCACCTTCGAATTTCTGTACTGCTTCCTTTGCCTGATCATCAGACAAAACGGGAGTTAAAATGAAAACAGTTTCGTAAGAATTCATAAGATTATTTTTTAAAATTAATTAATCGGGTGCAAAGATACACATTCTAGTTTAATCGTGCAACAGCTTTTTGTTCGCTTTTTCTGAGTTCCTTCTTCGGATTTTCTATATCTTCGTCCTATGTCATTTTTTACAGAAGATTACCTCCATTTCTTTATCGAACTCGCAGGAAACAATCACAAACCGTGGTTCGATGAAAATCGCAAACGTTACGAAGAATCCGTAAAGAAACCTTTCTATGCGTTTACACAGCACCTGATTCAAAAATTGGCGATGTCCGATCCTCAATTTGCTGATTTACAAGTGAAGGACTGTGTGTTCCGCATCAACAGAGATATTCGATTCTCGAAGGACAAAACACCATACAAACTGATGTGTTCTGCTGTCGTTGCACCAAATGGTAAAAAAAGCAAAGCAGTAAACGGAATTTACTTTGAATTGAGTCCAGAACATGTCCGCGCATACGGTGGAATCTATGAAATAGACAAAGAGGACCTTGAAGCCGTTCGGGAAGGAATAGCGTCTAACATGGACGAATTTCGTTCCATTTACACATCCAAAACCTTTAAAAAGACTTTTGGTGAAATCCTTGGAGAGAAAAACAAGATCCTGCCCGCACACCTAAAGGAAGCTGCCCAAGAGGAAGACCTCATCTTCAATAAACAATGGTATTTTTATGCCGAATTTCCAGCAGAAACCATTCTAGCCGCTGATTTAGATCAACAATTAATCAACTGCTACGAAGCTGGTAAACCACTAGAACAATTTTTTAACCAATTTATACAACGCTCATGAAACGACTGATTCTTCCTTTCATATTATTATTAACACCTTTTGCCTTCACTCAGAAAAAAGAGATGACGGTAAAGGAGTCCGTACTACTACAACGCAGTGTTTCCCCAGAGCGCGTAGTAAATTTCTTGTGGATGAACGACAGCGAATACTCAACGTGCAGCAAGGACTATAAAACATTGTTTAAGTCCTCCGTGGGAAATGAGAAGTCCATTGATCTGATCACCATCGATGAAATCAACAAGATTTTGGGTTCTTCCTTTGGGAACTTCTTTGGTGCCGAATGGACCAACGAAACGACCTTGCTTTTAAATGACGGTCAAAGCATTGCTACGTTTGATGTAAAAACGAAAACAGGGAAAATCCTAAAAAAAACAGTGGAGAACTCTGCGAACCATTCGTATCATGCGGCATCGAATCAATTGGCATATACCATTGATAATAATCTTTACGTGGATGGACGCGCAGTGACCAAAAACGCAGATAAGAACATCGTTACGGGACAATCGATTGCACGCAATGAATTTGGAATCTCCGGTGGGATTTTTTGGTCAAGCAAAGGATCCATTCTTGCCTTCTACCAAAAGGATGAAACGGATGTACACAACTATCCATTATTGGATGTCAACACCACACCTGCTTCTTTGGTTTCCATTAAGTATCCGATGGCCGGACAAAAATCCGAAAAGCCGCGTGTAGGAATTTACAACGTCAAATCGAAAAAAACACTGTACATCAATCCAAGAGGAGCGGCGGACGATTACTTCACCAATTTGGCTATTACTCCTGACGAACAATTTATCATGGTAGCGGAAGTGAACCGCGATCAAAACCACATGTGGCTCAATGTCTACTCCGCAAAAACAGGAAAGTTCGTTAAAACCTTGTTTGAAGAGAAAAACGACAAATGGATCGAACCAGAGCATCCTGCATTCTTCCCTAGCGAATCCTCCAACGACTTTGTATGGATTTCAGAGCGCGATGGATTCAACAATTTGTATTTGTTCGACTTTGACGGAAAGTTGAAGCAAAAACTAACGAACCATGCATTTGTTGTAAAGGACATTTTATGTGCAACGAAAGATGGACAATCCTTGTATTATGCAGCCACTGGACCGAATCCAACAAATACCTTGATTTACCGCTGTGATTTAAAAGGAAACACCGAGTTAATCACGAAGGAAGAAGGAACGCACAGTTTTAGCTTATCGGCAAACGGCACCTACTTTATGGATGGATTCTCTAGTTTAAGTGTTCCATTTAAAGCAATGTTATGGACCAACAACGGAAAAATGGCAAAATTGCTGATGGAGTCCAAAGAAAAATTGAATGACTACAATGTAGGAACAACCGAAATCGGTTCCATCAAAGGAAAAGATGGTTCAGATTTGTACTACCGAATGATCAAACCAAGCAATTTTGATCCAAGCAAGAAATACCCGGTGATGGTCTACGTTTACGGTGGACCGCACGCGCAAATGGTGACCAATTCATGGTTGGCTGGTGCAAATCTATGGATGCATTGGATGGCAAACCAAGGTTACATTGTCTTTACTTTAGATAACCGTGGTTCAGGAGAACGCGGATTTGCTTTTGAATCTCAAATCCACCGTCAACTAGGAACCGTTGAAATGGAAGACCAATTGACTGGCGTAGATTTCTTGAAATCCTTAAACTATGTTGATGGAAATCGCCTTGCTGTTCACGGTTGGTCCTTTGGTGGATTCATGACCACATCGTTAATGTTGCGTCAAGCAGGTGTTTTCAACGTTGGCGTTGCTGGTGGACCGGTAACGGATTGGAAGTACTACGAAATCATGTACGGCGAACGCTACATGGATCGTCCGGAGCAAAACAAAGCGGGATACGATGCGAATTCCTTGCTCAACTACACGAAAAACCTAAAAGGAGATTTATTGTTGATTCACGGTTCCATCGACGATGTGGTGGTGATGCAACACAACGAAGCACTCTTAAAATCATTTATTGAAAATGGTGTTCAAGTAGACGACTTCATTTATCCGATGCACAAGCACAATGTAACGGGAAAAGACCGTGCACATTTAATGGAAAAGGTTCTATTATACATTATTGAGAACAATAAATAAACATGAATAATTTAATCATTGCTTACATTCCGTTAATTTTAAGTGTTTTTCTGAGCAGAAGAATGTTGCAGAATGCCATTCGAAAATTGGATGATGAACTTAAAATCAAACTCATTAATTATACGACTAAAGACAAATCGCTGCAACTTATTGTAGTCGCAGCGATTTTAGTTTTGTTTTTGGTGAACATGAAATTCCAATGGATTCCATTTGTACCTACATGTTACGTCTCACTTGGCATATTTTTAGTCGTGGCGATACTTTCCGTCGTGCGTGCACATCAAAAATTGAAAGCCGATGGTTTCCCATCTTGGTATCTAAACGAAATGGTCAAAGGAAATTTAATCCGTACCCTAGGATTGATCCTTTTCGCGTTGATTTTGAGCTTCGTTTAAATCTTACTTTTCAAGCTCATCCAACCACCACCGTTGTGTACTTCTGCATAACCAGCTGATTTCAATACGCTTTTTGCACTCGCGCTTCTCATTCCAGAGGCACAACACGTAATGACGGTTTTATTCTTGGGAATTTTCCCCAATGATCCTTGCAAACTTTGTAGTGGAAGATTCACCGATCCTTTGATGTGTCCACCTTGGAATTCTCCTGGTGTACGCACATCAACAATCATCGCTCCATCCTTGACCAATTGTTTGAAATCAACAGATTTCATCCCGAATAATTTTCCTAATAATGACATGTGTTTTTCGTTTAAAAGTGTGGGTAATTACATGCGAGCATTGACTTCCATCCATCCGCCACCGTTTTCACAGTCCACGCCTAAGGATTTAAAGTACTGCGTAGCTTGTTCCGAACGCATTCCAGCAGCACAGCAAAATAAAATCGGTTGAGCAAAGGCCTTCACCTCTTCTACCCTTCCCGCAATTTCTTGTAGGGGAATGTTAATGGATCCAGCAACATGGCCGCCAGCGAATTCTGCGTGCGTGCGCACATCGATAATTGTTGGGAAATCTGACATAGTTATTTTTGTTTTGCGATAAAAAATTCGTGAATAAATTGAAAAAGAAAACCTCCGATGAAAAATCCGAAAATGACATTGTAAACCGGACTCGTTTTCATGTAGCAACCGGTTTCACATTTGACATTTAAAAAGTAAATGTATCCACCAACTGCTCCCAATGCGTATCCGAGGAT
>JBEDJV010000045.1:0-12733 GCA_041172545.1 Bacteroidota bacterium
CGATTAAAACAAGTAAAATTCTTTTCATAAAAATTATTTTTTTTTGTAAAGGTAAGGAATCAATGTGTATTTAAGATGTTGTTATAATTAAAAAAGGCGACCGAGGCCGCCTTTTTATATCATTTAATCCGTGTTGATTACGCTTGAGGCGCATCAGCAGGACGCTCTGGTTTTGGTAATAAAACCTTACGAGACAATTTCCATTTTTTCGTTTTTGGATCGCGCCCCATTACTTTGAATGTCAATACATCTCCTTCTTTCACTACATCTTCCATTTTCGCTACTTTTTCCCAGCTAAACTCAGAGATGTGAATTAATCCGTCTGTTCCAGTAAGGATCTCAACGAAACAACCGAAGTCTTTCACTGATTTCACTTTACCTTCGTACGTCGCTCCATCTTCCACTTGTGGTGGGAAAGCGATTAAGCGAATCAAACGAATTGCTTCGTTCATATCGTCACCGTTTGAAGAAAGGATTTGAACACGACCTTCACCCGTTGCTAATTCTTCAATCGTAATGGTTGTTTTCGTTTCTTTCTGTAAACCTTGGATGATTTTTCCTCCAGGTCCGATAATCGCACCAATCATTTCGTTTGGCACATTGAATGCTTCGATACGAGGTGTTTGTGGTTTCAATGTTTTACGTGGCTCAGCCATTGTTTCTGTGATTTTTCCAAGGATGTGGATACGTCCAGCTTTCGCTTGTTCCAATGCTTGAATCAATACTTCGTATGGAAGTCCGTCAACTTTGATGTCCATTTGACAAGCAGTTATTCCTTTCGCTGTACCAGTTACTTTAAAGTCCATGTCACCCAAGTGATCTTCATCACCTAAGATATCAGACAATACGGCGAATTTACCTTCGTCAGCTACAAGTCCCATCGCTATTCCAGATACTGGCGCTTTGATTTGCACACCACCATCCATCAACGCCAATGTTCCAGCACAAACTGTCGCCATAGAAGACGAACCGTTTGACTCAAGGATATCAGAAACGATACGGATTGTGTATGGATTGTCGTCTGGTAAAACTGGTTTCAAGGCACGAAGCGCCAAGTTACCGTGTCCGATTTCACGACGAGAAGTTCCACGTAGTGGTTTCGCTTCACCTGTAGAGAATGGAGGGAAATTATAGTGTAATAAGAATTTCTCTGTTCCTTTGAACGTCGCACCGTCGATTAACTGCTCATCCATTTTACCACCTAATGTAAGTGTTGTCAATGATTGTGTTTCTCCACGTGTAAATACTGCTGATCCGTGAACCATTGGTAAGTAATCAACTTCCGCCCAGATTGGACGAATTTCGTCGAAGTTACGACCATCCAAACGTTTGCGTTCGTTCAACATCACCCAACGAACTGCTTTTTTCTTCACTTCAGAGAAGTAAGGAGAAATGAATTTTGCTGCTTCAGCTAATTCTTCTTCAGAGAAAGATGCTTTCACTTCGTCTTTAATAGCGTCGAATAACTCTGTACGTTTTGACTTGTTAGCCAATCCCATACGAGCGACATCTTTACATTTTTCCATTGCCACTTCGTACACTTTCGCACGAACTTCTTCGTTGTGTGACTCATGACTATATACTCTTTTTGGATTTGCTGCAGGAATTTCCGCTGCAAGGTCCAATTGGAATTGACATTGTTCTTTAATCGCAACGTGTGCAATTTTGAAAACTTCCACTAATTCAGCTTCAGAAATCTCTTGCATTTCACCTTCCAACATGTTGATGTCTTTCATTGTTCCAGCGATAACGATATCGATATCCGACAACTCCATTTGAGCCATTGTTGGATTCAATACGTATTCACCATCGATGCGTCCAACACGAACTTCAGACATTGGTCCGTTAAACGGAATGTTTGAAACTGCGATTGCCGCTGATGCAGCGAATCCACATAATGCATCTGGATTATTGACACCATCGTAAGAAATCAATTGAATCATCAACTGAACTTCAGCGTGGTAATCGTCTGGGAAAAGTGGACGAAGTGCACGATCCACTAAACGCATTACTAAGATTTCTGTCTCAGACGGACGTGCTTCACGACGGAAGAATCCACCTGGAAAACGTCCAGCAGCAGAATACTTCTCACGGTAATCTACCGTTAATGGAAGAAAATCTACGCCATCTTTTGCTTCTTGAGCAGCCACAACAGTAGCTAATAACATGGTGTCGCCCATGCGCACCACAACGGAACCATCCGCTTGCTTTGCCAACTTACCTGTCTCGACGCTTATCTCCTTGCCGCCGGTAACAATTGACCTTTTTAAACCTATATTCATCTTTATTTATTTACTAATTAATGTACAAAAAAGGGACTTGCGACATAAAGCCGAAGTCCCCTCTTCCAATAAAATGTGATCGATGATCGGATTAACGACGAAGTCCTAATTCCTTGATCAACGCTCTGTATTTCTCGATATCTTTTCTTTTCAAATAATCCAAAAGACTACGACGTTTACCAACTAAAAGTTGAAGTGAACGTTGTGTTCCGAAGTCCTTACGGTTCTTTTTCAAATGCTCTGTTAAGTGACTGATACGGTAAGTAAACAATGCGATTTGTCCTTCTGTAGAACCAGTGTTTACTTCAGATCCACCATGTTGAGCGAAGATCTCTTTTTTCTTTTCTGAATTTAAATACATGCTAATATTTATGTAAATGATTATTATGTAGATTGACACCCTTGGTCAATACGGGTGCAAAG
Source organism: Bacteroidota bacterium (assembly GCA_041172545.1). Classification (GTDB taxonomy): domain Bacteria; phylum Bacteroidota; class Bacteroidia; order Flavobacteriales_D; family Crocinitomicaceae; genus UBA952. Next base: position 2,706 of record JBEDJV010000045.1, read on the forward strand.
ATAGCTATAGTTTTCAGAAGTGCCAAATTATTTTTACTGTGTTCTGTTTCGAATAATTGATGGAAAGCAGTAAATGTGAGAATCAACTTGTAATAAATGTTATCTTTGCAGCGTCCATAGGTTCTCAATTTTGAGATTAATAAGGAATCCGGTTAGAATCCGGAGCTGTATCTGCAGCTGTAAATGTCTAAAATGCAATTCATTTAGTCACTGAGCAATTGGGAAGACGAATTGAAAGGGACATGAGCCAGAAGACTTGCCCATGAACAGAGAGAAGACTTCAGATAAAGGTCGGACTCGCCAAGGATGTTTTGCATCCTAGCTTTTCCTACTTTTTTCTTCTTCTAGTTTTTTATTGTTTCACATTCAAAAAAACAGAACGAATGAAAAAGGCATTGATTACATTAAGTTTATTTGCAAGCTCATGGAGTTTTGCGCAAAATCAATTACACCAAGTTTTGGTGGTAAATGAAGGGTATTACGACTACCAAACCAACGCTATTTTAGAGCCGGTAACCATCGGAAGCTACAATCCTGTTTCGCAACAATATCAAGTTGTCGACACTTTAGAGAACATGCGTTTCGCATCTGACCTAGTGATTGACGGTAACTTCTATTATTTAGCGGCGGATTCGAAAATCTTTAAAATGGACTTGAACACACATCAGGAAATCTCCAATGTTGCTTGTCCTGGCGTACGTAATTTGGCGATTTATCAAAACAAATTGATCGCAACACGTGGTGAATACCTGACAACTTACGATTCATACTTACATGTGTACAACACTTCGGACTTACAGCTAATCCAAGCGTTCGACACAGTAACTGGTCCAAAATGGGCAACGCAAAACATCGTCATCGATGGAACAACTGCCTACTTAGTGGTAAACAATGCCTACGAATGGGGAAATGAAAAAGGAATCATTGGTCAAAAACCTAACTAATTTAAGCTACGGAAATGAAGTGGACTTAGGTCCAGAGGGAAAAAATCCAGACAACTTAGTGAAATACGGTTCCGCATTATATACCGTAAATAATAAAGACTGGACCGGGACTTCCATTTCGAAGTTTGAATTGGCAAACAACGCAACATCCACTGTAAATATCGCCAATGCGGTTGCTGGTTGTGGGACTTCTGCTCTTCGTGACGATAAACTAACTTACCAAATTTCCATGGAAACGAGTTTAAATAATTTCGACATCAATGGAATGAATAACATTGGACCAGTTAATGGAATCAACTTAAACTTCTACGAATTAGCGCAAGAGCCATTGAGCGGACAATTATATGCATCCTCTACCGATTTTTTCTCAACAGGAACAGTTTACATTTACGATGTTTCAAACACGGAAATCCACCAGTTCGCTGCAGGTGTTTCCCCAGGAACAATCGTTTTCGATATTCGTTCATCCGCAGGAATCAATGAAGAAACAGCAAACTTCAGTGTTTCTCCAAACCCAACAAGTGATTTGTTGACCATTCAAGGTAAATCAACGAATGAGTTGGTGTCCATCGTAAACGTAAACGGAACAACAGTTCTTTCAAGTACTGATAGTACATTTAACATTTCACAACTTCCAGCAGGAATTTACTACGTGAACATCAACGGAACGTGCCAAAAAGTGATTAAACTTTAAGCTTCCAATCCTTCTAATGAAATCCCGGCTTTGTCGGGATTTTTTTTTGTCCGAAACTTCGAACAAGTCGTTTGTTTATTAACTTTGATTCATAATTCCATTTCACTATGCAAATCATCCTGAATCACCAGCAAATCGAACAAAAAATCATCCGAATCGGACACCAACTTATGGAAAATTGTTTCGAAGAAGAACGAATTTTCATTGGTGGAATCGCAGGAAATGGCAGCATTATTTCCAAAAAACTAGCTGAAATAATTCGCGCTAATAGCGAAATCGAAGTGGTTTGTTTCGAAATCACCGTGAACAAAGATGAGCCTTGGAGTGAGGCAATACAATTGTCCATCGATGAAAAAGAATTGAAAAAAGGATACATTATTTTAGTGGACGATGTCATCAACTCCGGAAAAACGATGCAGTACGCATTGATGAAGTTTTTAGAACAAGCGACAAAAGCAATTAAAACCGTTGCTTTGGTTGACCGCCAACACCGACGTTACCCCATTAAAACAGATTTCGCAGGACTAGGACTTTCCACTACCTTGAAAAACCATGTCGAGGTAGATTTAAACGAAAGCGATTCAAAAGCTTATTTGCATTAAGATGAAAAAAGTAACCGAATCGAGCTCAAATTACCAGGATTTAGAGCAAATGTCCACCATGGACTTATTACAAAACATCAATCGGGAAGATCAAACCGTTGCGCTTTCCGTTGAAAAAGAAATTCCAGCCATTGAAGCCTTTGTGAACGCATGTAGCGAACGCATGGCACAAGGAGGAAGATTATTTTACATTGGCGCAGGTACCAGCGGTCGCTTGGGAATCGTAGACGCTAGTGAGTGTCCACCAACCTTCGGAATCGAACACGGCATTGTCGTTGGACTCATTGCTGGAGGGGACGCCGCGATTCGTAAAGCCGTTGAATTTGCTGAAGATGACCGAAATCAAGCATGGATTGACCTCGGAGAATACGCCTTGAATGAATTAGATACTGTTGTTGGAATTGCCGCAAGTGGAAGCACGCCATACGTATTAGGTGGAATCGATAAAGCGAAGAAACATGGAATTTTAACTGCTGGGATTTCGTGTAATCCAGATTCTCCGTTGGCAGCTGCCGTTGAATTCCCGATAGCTCCAGTTGTCGGACCAGAGTTCGTTACAGGAAGTACGCGGATGAAATCAGGGACCGCACAGAAACTTGTTTTAAATATGATTTCGACCAGTCTAATGATTAAACTGGGAAGAGTCAAAGGAAATAAAATGGTGGACATGCAATTAAGCAACCACAAACTAGTGGATCGTGGCGCACGCATGGTAGCGGAGGAAATCGGTGTTCCGATGGAAGAAGCTCAAGCACTGCTCTTAGCACATGGATCCGTTAGAAAAGCCGTAGAACATTATAACAAAACAACATGAGTGAATTTGATCCAAATGGCGTAGGAATAGCCAACGGAAATATTTTTGGTTTTCCGTATACGGAATCAGAAGCGAATATCGTTATTGTCCCAATTCCTTGGGATGCAACGGCGTCGTATGGAAAAGGAACGAGCGATGGACCAGAAGCAATATTAGAGGCATCTACTCAACTTGACTTTTTTCACCCAGACTTAGATCGCGCCTATGATACGAAAGTATTCATGTCGCCCGTTTCACAAGAATGGAAAGAAATCAATGCTCATTGCTGTGAACAAGGATTAGCATACATTCAATATTTAGAATCCAACGGAGAAGAAAAAGCACTGGAGAAGTACCAGTCCGTTCTAGATGAAATCAACACCGCACATCAAGCTTTGCGAACGAACTTAAAAGAACGTTGCCTTGACTTAATTGCACAAGGAAAAATACCAGCAGTTCTCGGAGGAGAGCACTCTACTCCACTTGGACTCATCGAAGCCTTGAATGACACGTATGATGATTTCGGCATTCTTCAAATCGATGCGCACGCAGATTTACGTGATGCCTACGAAGGATTCCATCAATCGCACGCAAGTATTATGTTCAATGTCCTACAACATGCTAAAAACATGTTCAAATTAGTACAAGTGGGCATCCGCGACGTCTCCGAAAGAGAGGTTTTCTTAAGTCGAGATTCGGACCGCGTGCAAACGTATTACGATTGGACTTTGAAAAACGAACAATACGCAGGTAAAACATGGGCTAACCAAGTCGACGAGATGATTGCTCAACTTCCTCAAAACGTTTATGTGTCGTTTGACATCGACGGATTGAAACCAGAACTTTGTCCACACACAGGAACGCCCGTTGCTGGTGGATTCGAATTACAAGAAATTAGTTACTTGCTTTTTGTCCTTGCAAACTCAGGACGACGCATCATTGGATTCGACCTAAACGAAGTTGCTCCTGGTTCAGAAGGAGATTGGGATGCAAACGTGGGAGCGCGCGCACTTTGGCAATTAGTCTGCGCTTGTGAAAAATCGAGAAGAAATCAAGAAGGATAATGGATCAATTTAAACAATACGGAATCATCACTTTACTCGGAATTGCCTTGTTTGGTGGAATGTACAGCAGTATTCAGTTGATGGAATGGCAGTTTTTTCCGTATGTACAAATCGCTATTTTAAGTGTCCTCACGATTCTGATCGGACTTATCCATTACTTTCTTCCAGAAAAATCATCCAGCACATACCTCATTGCTACCTGGACTTTTGTTGGCTTTGAATGGCTCGTTTGTTTAGTATTGTTCAACCAACCTGATCTTTTAATCGATTATGTACAGTTGATTTTCTTACCTCTTTTGTACTTTATTTATTTCACTTTGTACCAATTGATTTTAAGGCGCAGTGAACAGGTCCAAAAAAGGGGTAGAATGCTCTTTTATGTATTGCTCCCTGGTACGTTTGCATTCTTCCTTTTCCCATCCGTTTGGAGTGCGGGCGGCATGGAATTGTTGTTTATTCTTTTTGTGTCTCAGATACTCTTTACCAAAGCTATTTCTTCGGTTCAATAAACGTTCCGTATCCCACAATTCGCGGTTTCCAATAGGTAGAAGTTTCTATTTCGACGATGGAAATACCTTTCGAACTACTGGCATGAATCATTGTTTTTGCCTGTCCTTTTTCGTTGATAAGAATTCCAACGTGATTGACTTCTCCCGCATTTGAAAAGAACACTAAATCACCTATTTGAGCCTCCTCTTCCGCTAATTTCGTGCAGGCAGCAAATTGATCCGCGGCTCTTCTTGGGATGTTTTCACCATGTTGCTGAAGTACAAAACTTGTGAATCCGCTACAATCGAAACCACTGGGATCCTTACCAGCTGATACATAGGGAACACCTAATTGTTTTTTCGCGATCGCCACAAGTTCGTTTCGCTCCTTTAATTCTGGACGATTCGAAACAATGACATTTCCTTTGTTGCCGTCCACTTCAATCAAGGGTAAATCCGCAAAAAACTCATTGACAAATAGTTGCCATTTCGCTTTATCGAAAGTGGAACTTTCTTTTTCAATTGCCAACCATGAATCTAAGTCCTTTTTTAGAAAACTAATTTCAGAAATGTGCGCTTGAATAATGACCTTTCCTTTCGTTGTCTCTCTCAACTCTAGCAAGTATTTTAAGGCTTCATCAATGTTCGATTGATGTCGTTTATACCAATGTTCCTCTTGCGCCAATTGCAGCGTTGAAATGGATCGGTAATAGCCAGGGAGTTTTGAAAAATCGTATTCTGGCTTGTCAAGTAAGCGTGCCGATTTTCGATAAACCAAGGAATAATAACCTTGATCGTAGAGCATTTCTAGGTGGTCAATTGCTGGATTCTGAGCCAATACATGTGAACTCAGAAAAAGCAAAAAAATACCGAAAATTCGATTCATGACTAATTTGTGTAGATTTTCCCCTCGGAAAGTACAATAGACGTTTTATTAAATAACTTCACGAGAACATTATTTCCATAAATTTCGAATTCGGCATCACGCATGTTTGTAATTTCCTGTATTTTCCCATTGACAAGCGCACTTACACCTCCCAAAATATTTCGAAAAACAAAGGTGTTATTCTTTAGTAAGTATTCACCGGGGAAATAGGTTGCAACCTCGATTTTCTCATCGTTTGTATACGCAAAAAGGTAGCTATTTTCAGTCCAAACCGTGATGTCATCCTTCACCTCCCAAAAAGAAGTCGAGAAATTGGAAAGGGCAATTTTCTCTCCATTTTTATACATCCAAAGATTTCCATTCAAGTCCTCGTAAACGATGAACCCTCTACCCGCTTTGTATTTTTTGATGGGGGAAGATTCAATTTCGGAAAACTCTCCTTTGTCGAACATCATGAACGATTGAGTGTAAGGATCTTTGAAACAAAAAACATCTGTTCCAACATTGAATTCGACCACCTCATCGTTATAAGTAGCGATTTCATACGTTTTTCCCTGCCAAAAACAAAAATAGGTGTTGCTGTTATCCTTGTAAACCGCGATATTTTCCCCAACTGCAGCGGGCATCGACAATCCATTAGTCATGGTGACCATCGGAAGAATTTGTTTATTCCAATAGACATTCAGGGATTGATAACGTGTATCTTCAAAAACGATGATGCTGTCTTTCACAACGAATCCCCTTCCGAAATTCGTTAACGCTGTGTATTTTCCCGCATCCCACATGCGTAGTCCATTGGCGATTTTATATCCCACCAAGTGATCGGAAACTTGGTAATCTACATTTAATGCAGTCACATCCTTGCGTTCGATTCCATCGTAAATACGCATGTTCCCACGTGTGTCGATGTAAGCAACAACCTCATCACCCGCCTTGTAGCCCAAAATCGGTTGAATTTCGATTGGACGAAAAAATCCTTCTTGGAAATTCACGAAGAAATTATTGAAGTCCATGGTCGGAGCAATCAGTTGTCCATGCAGAACGGACGATATGAGAAAAGAAAATCCCAAGAATATTGTGGTAGTTAAAAAACGCATGAGTCAAATTTAACCAATTTTTGGGCCAAATCGACTCCTTTTTTCAAAAGAGAAAAATTCCCGGCAGATTTTTAGCAAACATCAAATTTCTGAACTACATTCGTGTTCCAAATTTTGAAAATGAAAAAGTTAGTATTAATCGGATGTTTTTCTGCGTTCAGCTTCCTAAGTGTTGGACAAAAGAAAATTGACTACATCTCCTATGATTTACCGAATGGTTTACATGTAATCATTCACGAAGAGCACGCCACACCTATCATTGCGGTTTCCGTATTGTACCATGTGGGATCGAAAAACGAAAATGCAGACCGCACTGGTTTTGCTCATTTCTTTGAACATTTATTGTTCGAAGGATCCGCAAACATCGGTCGTGGAGAGTACAGTGAATTGGTAGAGAAAAACGGCGGGACTTTGAACGCCAACACATCTCAAGACCGAACGTACTACTACGAAATTCTTCCATCTAACCAACTAGAACTTGGATTATGGCTAGAAAGTGAGCGTATGCTTCACGCAAAAGTCGACATCAAAGGGATCGAGACACAGCGCAGTGTTGTGAAAGAAGAAAAAAGACAGCGCGTGGACAACCAACCATACGGTTCGTTCTTTACAGAAATGTTTAAAAATGTATTTTCAACTCACCCATACAACTGGGCACCGATTGGTAGCATGGATCATTTAGATGCAGCGCAGGAAGAAGACTATGTGAATTTTTACAAAAATTACTACGTTCCATCCAATGCAACTTTATCCATTGCTGGTGATTTAGATGTCGCTCAAACAAAAGCATGGATTGATAAGTACTTTGCTTCTATCCCGAAAGGACAAGCGATTAACTTGTACCGTGATTTCATCAATCAAACGGATGCAGATTTCGAAAAACGTTACGGTATTTCAAAAAGTAAATTCGATTCAAAAAACTTCATGACTTCTACAAGTCCAGAAGCGAAGAAAATGATCGCGAGTTACTTGGCAAAACCAATTGTCATTAACCGTACGTCTAAAGACAAAACTATTTTAACAGGTGTGAAGAAAGAAGTCATTTACGACAACATTCAACTTCCAGCGATTTTCATGGGATATAAATTCCCAGAACAAACCAATCCAGATACCTACGCACTTGAAATGATGAATGAGGTTCTTTCCGGTGGAAGTTCTTCTCGCATCAATAAAGTAATCGTTGAGAAAAAAGAAATGGCACAATTTGCGTTCTCTTTCAACTACGGATTAGAAGACGCAGGAATTGGAATCATGGCTGCCATTGCTGCGAAAGATGTCAACTTGGATGATATTCAAAAAGAATTCGATGAGCAAATTCGTTTGATGCAAACGGAATTGATTTCTGAAGAAGAATTCCAAAAAGCACGCAATAAATTTGAAAACGATTTAGTTTCTGCCAATTCATCTATTGCGGGAATTGCAGAGAATTTAGCTGACAATTTCGTCTATTACGGTGATGCAAATCGCGTAAATACGCAATTAGAGAATTACATGAAAGTAACGCGTGAAGATATCCAACGCGTTGCATTGAAATACTTAACGCAAGATGCACGTGTCATCTTACATTACTTACCAAAAGAAAAATAATCGACTGAATCATGAAAAAGATATTCACACTTTGCTTTCTAGCGTTAGGTACTTGGTCAACAGCTCAAGTAGATCGCTCGGTTATGCCTGCTCCAACGCAAGCAAAAAAGATCAACATTAAAGACTCTGAAGTTTTTACAACAGCGAATGGAATTACCGTCATTCTATCTGAAAACCACAAACTTCCACGCGTATCCTTTGACTTAAACATGGGTTCCGACCCACGATTAGAAGGATCCAAAGCGGGATTAGCTGATATGGCTGGTTCGATGATTATGTCTGGAACAACGAACAGAACGAAGGATCAATTAGATCAAGAAATCGATTTTATCGGTGCTTCTTTGGGTGCTGACAAATCATCTATTTCGATGTCTTGTTTAACGAAACACATGGACAAAGGATTGACCTTAATGTCCGATGTATTGTTCAATGCGAATTTCCCGCAATCGGAATTCGATCGCATCAAAAAACAGAACGTTTCCAGTTTAATGTCTGCAAAATCAGATGCCGGAACGATGGCTCAAAACGCTACGGTTAAAATCAACTTTCCTAATCACCCGTTCAGCGATGTGATGTCGGAGGAAACCTTAAACAATATCTCGAGAAAGGATGTGGTTTCTTTTTACAAAGCAAACTTTACACCGACTGGAAGTTACTTAGTTGTAGTTGGTGACATTACACGTCAACAAACGGAAGCAATGGTGAATGCTTACTTTGGTAAATGGACAGGAGGACCTGTGTTTACAGAGCAACCAAATGCTGGAAGTTACACAAAAGGAAACCGCGTTGTTTTCGTGAAAAAACCAGGTGCTGTTCAATCGGTGGTTTACGTTACGTTCCCAATCGATATGAAAACAGGTGACAAAAACCAATTGCCATTGACCGTTCTAAACGGAATTCTTGGTGGTGGTGGATTTGGAACACGTTTGATGCAAAATCTACGTGAGGACAAAGCGTATACCTATGGATGTTATTCAAGTTTAAACATTACAGAAGATGGTTCGTGGATGTCCGCAGGTGGAAATTTCCAAAATGCAGTGACTGACTCTGCTATCGAACAAATCTTGTTGGAGTTCCAGAAAATCACCAACGAGTATGTCAAAGATGAGGAGTTAAATTTAACGAAAACAAATATGGCAGGTGGATTTGCTCGTTCATTGGAGCGTCCACAAACCATTGCGCGTTTTGCCTTGAACATCATCAAAAACAAATTGCCAAATGACTATTACCAAACGTATTTACAACGTTTAGAAGGCGTGACGAAAGAAGATGTTTTGCAAATGGCTCAACAATACTTCACTTCTAAAAACTGCAACATCATTGTTGTTGGTAACGAAGAGGTATTCGAAAAATTAAAACGCTTTGATGCCGATGGTAAAATTGAAGTGTTGGACGCCTTTGGAAATGTCATGAAAGACACGAAACCAGCAGATATCACAGCGGACAAACTCATTGAAAACTACGTTTACGCGTTAACTGGAACAACATCTCAGAAAGCTGCTGCGAAGAAGTTGAAATCCATTAAAAATTACGAACGAGTTTACGAATTGAAAGGTGACCAAATTCCATTCGCGTTGAAATCTACGGAGATTTTTGTTGCGCCAGTGACGGAGGGACAAAAACTAGAAGGACAAGGAATGGTTTTCCAAAAATCATTTTACGATGGAAAAGCTGGATTTACCTTCAACATGCAAACTGGAAAAACGGAATTGACAGCAGAGGAATTAACGTCTAAAGCGAAGTCAAACGGAATCATTCCAGAAATGAACTATGCTAAAAACGGATTGGCTTACGAGATGGTGGGCATTGAAAACATGAATGGAGCAGATTACTACGTATTGAAAACAATTGATGGGAAAAATGAATCTTATGA
>JBEDJV010000046.1:0-12265 GCA_041172545.1 Bacteroidota bacterium
TGGATTTACAACCGTTGGGGACAGATCGTATTTACGACTGATGAAATCGCAGAAGGTTGGAACGGAAGATACAAAGACAACAAAGATGTACAACTCGGAACCTACACTTGGAAGATCAGGTATGTGGATAATTTAGGGGAGGCAAAAACATTAATAGGACACGTAACAGTGTTAAGGTAAGTCGAAAAGTTACAAGAATAGATAGAATCATTCTTGTAACTTTGTACTTGAGAAAAAATAGAATGAAACAATTAATAGAAGCGTTTCCACAGAATATCGTTGACGCAACAGCAATCGCTAAAGCAAGTACTTTCAAAAAGCCTAAGAATGACATTCACAATATTGTGATTTGTGGTTTAGGTGGTTCAGGAATAGGTGCTAAAATTGTTTCAAATTGGATTCAAGATGAGATTCTAGTTCCTGTTATGGTGAACAATGAATACGCGCTTCCTGGATTCGCTGGAAAAAACACCTTGGTGATCGGTTCATCTTACTCTGGAAATACAGAGGAAACAGCTCAGAGCATCAATGAAGCTCATGCAAAAGGATGCCACATCATTGGGATAACGAGTGGGGGAAATCTTGCTTCTTTTTGTGCATCAAATGGATACGATTGTGTCATCGTTCCAGGTGGGAATCCACCACGTAGCGCAGTGGCTTTCTCTATTGTTCAATTATTACACATTTTAGCAGAATTAGGATTTGCTTCTGGCGCCCACATTGATTCAATGAATAAATCGGCCATTATGCTTACCGATGAAATGGAAGCAATTCAGGCAAAAGGAAAAGAATTAGCGGCACATTTATTTGGAAAAGTAGGAGTATACTATGCTGAAACCAAATATGAAGGTGTCATTGTTCGCGCTCGTCAACAATTCAATGAGAATTCAAAGTATCTAGGATGGCATCACACCATACCTGAAATGAATCACAATGAACTTGTAGGATGGGGCGGAGGAGATGCACGTTTTGCACCCGTTTTCTTCAGTACTGGAGATTTACATCCAAGAAATCAAAAGCGCTTGGAAATTACCCTAGCAGCAATTGAAAAGAAGTGCGGCAAGGTATTTACATTACATACAAAAGGCGATACATTAATTGAACGCTCATTGTACTTGATACACATTGTTGATTGGGCTTCTTATTATTTAGGTGATTTGAGTGGTGCAGATATCCATGATATGGAAATCGTTGATTATTTAAAAGAAGAATTGTCTAAATTATAATGGAAACACGGCCGATTCAGGTTCAGGACCTTGGATTAATTGATTATAAAGAAGCATGGGACTTGCAAGAGTCCTTGTTGAAGGAATCTGTTGACCTAAAAGTCGCTAATCGCATCAATAACACGACGAATTTACCCGTAAATCACTTGCTTTTCTGCGAACATCCACATGTTTATACGCTTGGAAAAAGTGGTAAGCAAGAACATTTATTATTAGATGATTTACAATTGTCTGAAGTCTCCGCTACTTACTATAAAATCAATAGGGGAGGAGACATTACCTACCATGGCCCGGGTCAACTGGTGATGTATCCAATACTTGATCTCGAACAGTTTTTCACCGATATTCACAAGTACTTAAGATTCCTGGAGGAAGCGGTCATCCTGACGTTAAAGGAGTACGATGTTCATGCCGATAGATTCGAGGGACTAACAGGTGTTTGGATAGAGCCCAATACGCCCAATGCCCGTAAAATATGTGCAATGGGTGTGAAATGTTCAAGATGGATTACCATGCATGGCATTGGATTCAATATCAATTCAGACTTGAACTATTTTCAACACATCGTGCCTTGTGGTATCGACGACAAAGCAGTTACTTCCTTGGAAAAAGAATTGGGCAGAAAGGTACCAATGGATGAAATAAAACAAATATTAATGAAGCATATGTCTTCCATTTTTGGATTCAATATATCAAAATAACTGACGTAATGAGAGAAGAATTAAAAGGACCGAAAGTAGAAAATGTGTCCGTAGCCTTGGTAGAAATTCCATTGGAGAATAATGAAAAGGAATACATTGTTTACCTGCTGAACCTACGGGATGACATCATAGAAGGAATCATTGTCGCTTCAACTGGTTATGGAGTAAATCCAAAAACAGGAGAGGAAGTAAAAACATCCACCCTTAGAAGAGGGATTGAGTTAATGCTTCCTAATGAAGCCGCACGAATCGAACCTATTATGCCTGAATTATTCCATTTAACCAATGAATATTGGGTGAGTTTTTGGATTGATGATGTGATGTATGACAAACGCTTTATGTTTTTACCAGGGAGCATTAATCAAGAAGATTTCAAAATGATTGACCTTCTCGGACTTAAAGGAATTCTCCTTTCGTGAAAAAACTAGCGGTATTTTTCCTTTTTTTGGTCGTGAACTTTGGCGCCTTGGCAATTGGTGGAGCATTAATGGGTTCAAGTCCAGGGGAGAATGCGTGGTATAACGGTTTACATCAAGCACCATGGACTCCGCCGGGATTTGTGTTTGGAATCGCCTGGACAATCATCATGTTGTGCTTTTCGATTTACTTGGCAACAAGTTCGGTATTTGTCCTAGAAGAACCTAAGCGAAGAAATACCTATTTATTACACTTGATGTTAAACATCGCTTGGAATCCCGTTTTTTTCTTTTTCCACTTGAGTTGGCTCGCATTTCCACTATTAATCGGACTGATCTTAACCTTGATTCAATTAAATCGCCAAATGGGATATACGATGAACACACCCAAATCATGGTTGTTACTCCCGTACTTGGTTTGGTTGCTCATCGCGGCATCTTTGAATGCCTATATTGGCATTATGAATTAGTCTGTAATATGAGAATGGTTGGAGCAACATCAGCAAGTATCCCGTCGTTTAATTTAACTTCCGGATCTTCCGTTACTAAAATAACCGGTACTGGATTTAAACTATGCGCTGTATTAGGTGTTCCATCCGCGTTTATGGCAAAGTCTGCATTGCCGTGATCTGCAATAATCAAAAATTCATATCCGTTTGCTCGTCCGGCTGACACAACATCTTGAAGACAAGAATCAACCGTTTCAACTGCTTTTGTAATAGCAGAGAATACACCGGTGTGTCCAACCATATCAGGATTGGCAAAATTTTCATGGATAATACTCGAAACGATTCGATCGCGTACTTCAGGTGCACTCATTTCCGGTTGTAAATCGTAGGTGGCAACTTTTGGTGAATTGACCAAGATTCTGCTTTCTCCCGAAAAAGGTTCCTCTCTCCCTCCGCTAAAGAAGAAAGTGACGTGTGGATACTTTTCTGTTTCCGCAATGCGAACCTGTGTGCGGTCCATGTTGGAAATAACCTCTCCAAGTGTATTAATTAGGTTGTCTTTTTCAAAAACCACGTGTAATCCATGAAAATTTGCATCGTAGTTCACGTAATTTCACGTGGACGATCGGTTCGGAAATTAAACGAAATAACGATATCTCCATTTTCGATAATCCCTTCAGGCTGGATGATAGAGCCCTCAATAAATTCATCCGTCACACCTTTTTGATAGGATTCTTTGACCGCTTCACTAGCGGAAGTGGCATGTATACCAACACCTTTTGTTAGTAGATCATAAGCTTTTGCAACGCGTTCCCATCGTTTGTCGCGATCCATGGCGTAATAACGACCAATAATGCTGGCAATCTTAGCTGTTCCTGACTGTAAGTGTTGTTCTAGTTTTTGAATAAAACCTAGTCCACTTTTTGGGTCACAATCGCGTCCGTCGGTAATGGCATGAACGAACACTTTTTCCAAACCGTATGCGCTTGCCATGTCGCAAAGTGTGTGTAAATGCGCTTGAGAACTATGAACACCACCTTCGGAAACGAGTCCAATAAAGTGCACTTTCGAATTCCGTATTTTCGCTTCGTCAAATGCGGCAAGTAGTACCGGATTTTTCTGAAATTCTCCATCACGAATAGCTTTATTAATGCGCGTGAGTTCTTGGTAAACGATTCTTCCTGCACCAATATTTAAGTGCCCAACTTCTGAATTGCCCATTTGTCCATCTGGCAAACCAACATCCTCTCCAAACGTTTTCAATGTTGCATGTGGAAAGGTATGCCAAAGCGAGTCCATAAAAGGTGTATTGGCTGCTGAGATGGCATCGGAAGCAGATTTGTCTCCAATACCCCAGCCATCAAGTATGATGAGTCCGAAGTGATTTGTCATATGGCAAAGTTACCTCAAAAACGGTTCCTTTCGGGAAATTTTCTTTACATGTTATTTTGGCTCCTTGTAACTGGGCAAATTCTGCAGCGATAAACAGTCCCAAACCACTTCCTTGTTTTTGCCGTGTTTCTTCGTTCCCTATTCGGTAAAATTTGTCGAAAATGGAACTACGTTCATGTGATGGAATTCCCGGACCTTCATCTTTGACTCCAAAAACAAAACACGTATCATGTTTGTGCAAGTAAATACTTATCTGAGCATCTATTCCGGCATATTTACAGGCGTTTTCAAGTAAATTGACGATGATCATCTCAAGGATAAATGCATCGGCGTGAAGATCGATGTTTTCAGATGATTGAACGGTAATAAATTCCTGTAAATATCGTTTGTGAAAGCGATCTACGATGCTTTTAACCAGGCTATTTAGTTGGATATCGCTGTTTACAGCTTTCAGGGATTTGTTTTCTACTCTGGATGCATGTAAAATATTATCGATGAGCAAACTTAAGCGTTCATTCTCCTCCATCGCTTTTTTAAGTAAATCGGTCTTCTTTTCTTCGGGTAGCTCATGTTTTAATAAGGTTTGAAGAAACAATTTAACGGATGAGATGGGTGTTTTTAATTCGTGGGTAACGGAGAGTAAGAAATTCGATTGTCTTTGTGTTAATCCAATTTCTTTTAGGATTACTTTTCTCATTTTCCAAATCCCTAAGAATAACAGCACGATGAAAACACTGCCCTCCCCAATCACCATCCACACTCGACGTTGGTAATCTTGTGAAGAAATAGCTAATTGACCGTTCAAGCGAATCAGTAGGTTTCCCCACCATATAAATTGAAGAAAAACATAAATCACTAAAATTATCAGGAAAAAATTCGCTTGCTTTTTCATGAAATCTCAGGGTGTTTAGGAAGGTAAACGCTGAAACGATTGTTTCAATAGAAATGGAGTAGAAAGAGTTGTTACTAATCCCATAATCACCAGCATTGAGAATATTTCCACATTGATAAATCCTTCTCTGAAGGCAATGTTCGCAATAACAAGTTCCATAATTCCACGTGCATTGAGTCCGTAGGCTAAGGTCATGGATTGACGGTGTCCCATGTGTGCAAACCTACCACCAAGATAACCACCAAGAATTTTTGAAAGAAACGATACTAAAATGATGGCAAAAAGTAACCCATAGTTATGAATTGCTGAAAACTTAAATTCGAGACCAATGCCAGCAAAGAATATCGGCGCAAGGAACCCCATGGCCATGCTGCTTGTGGTTTTGTGAAATAGATCAATGTTTTTCGTCCCGATAAGTCTTTTGTTTAAAAGCATCGATGCGAAGAAGGATCCGATAATGAAATGCAAGCCAATGCTCTCTGTGAGTGTAGCAAAAAGTAAAATAAACATGAAAAGGATGGCAAACAATGATTCTTTTCCTTTCAATACGCCAAGTAAACGATCAATTTGATTTTCAACGAAGTTTTCTTTTTGAGTAAAATGTTGAATGACGCGATAAGAAATATAGACGACTAAGATGAAGGCGATTAATTTAATTCCCGTGAAAATCGTAGCTGTTGTAATAGCCGAAAAAGTCTTTTCGACATGATTCATATCTAACAGAATTCCTAAGATTGTTAGGGCAAGTACATCGTCAAAAATGGCCACAGAAATAATCTTTTGCCCAACTTCTGTGTTTAGTTTACCAAGGTCCATCAAGATTCGGATACTTACCGGAAGTGCTGTAATGGCAACACATAATCCAATGAAAACTGTGGTCATTACATTTTGTCCAAACAATTTACCCACCATAAATCCACTTAAAATCGGAAGTATAAATGCTAAGAGTGAAATGATAATGTTTCTACCTCTCATGGACTTTAGAATGTCATCAAAGTTGATTTCAAGTCCCGCAAGAATTACGAGCAGAAAAACACCAAGATCAGAAATAACCTTAAGTTCTTCTGTTCGATGAATGAAATTCAAAAGAGTTGGACCAAGGATAATTCCAGCGATAATCTCACCTATCATGGCAGGTTGTTTGATCCGTTCAAAAAGCTCTCCAAAGAAGCGGGCTAGCACCAGTAATAAAAGAAGCGCAGCAAAAAAGGGCAGTTCAAATTTTGGTAAATCAATCATCTTCGTTAGATTTTATTGTTCGTTCATTTTCTTCACTTGAAAAACTGATGGAAATCAATTTTCCCTTTTCACCTTTCTTTGCTGTTTAATTATTTCTCCTACCAAAACGATATTAACGGATGGTTTCCATCGGTCTTGTTCCTTGCATCAAAGCACTTGGGTCGATCGTTGACGAACTAGGAACAACCGGTTCAGGCATAGCCTTGGTCGATTTGATTAAACCATAATGTTCAGCCATTGCGCCCATGTATCCCTGAAGGTTTCCAATCATTTCTGAGTAAGCCCCGCTAAATGCTTCGGCACTTTCTCCATTATCCATTGCTAATTGTTCTAACTCACTGTAAATTCTCGGCATCACCACTTTGTAAACGTGCGTGATTTCTTTCTTCAATGATTTCGCAAAAGTTGAATTCGGATTTCCGTAACGTGGATTTTGTGCTAATTCATTCATTTTAAAACACGCATCTATCGCCGCAATTAAATCCTCAGCATTTTCCGGATTTCCCGCAAATTCTGCATCACTGTGTTCAAAATAGGCGATGATGCTTTTGTAGTTAGCCAGTAATTTCGCCCCTAATGCTTCGGCTTTGGATTTTTGTCCTGCTAGGTAATATAACTGAACATATTCATGCAAAGAACCACTACATTTCGAACGTAACGTTTGTCCTTGATACATGTAATCCCCATGTTTTTCATTGTATTTGAGGGACATAAATGGATCACATGAATTCACTTCTCCAAAGTCAAGAACTGTTTCTAGTGGCATCAATTTTAAGGAGTAATCCAAAACAGAAATCGCTTTTGCGGTCTGTTTGCGGTTTAATAATTGCTCCGCTAGTAATAAGAAGTTAGAACGGTATTGAACAGTGTGGCGTCTCGCGTAGTAATCTGTTAACACGTCAGGATTCGCCATGTCTCCGTACTCATAAACGCTCATCATGTTTTTAACCATTTTGGCTACGTTGTAGAAATTTGGCACTTCTCTCACGGCATCTTTCAATGGACTCAATTCGTAAGCCATTCCAACTTGCTTTACATGTCCACCGGAAAGTAAAGCCACAGAGAACGAAGAACCACGGCTACTAGAGAAGAAAATCCCTCGTTTCCAGTCATTATTCGCGACAATGTCCATCATCATGACTTCGTCTCGTGTCAAGGCAGGATCTCTTTCAGTGTTAAAGTCAAAATTGATTTTATCCGAACAAGAGGCTAATTCATTTTTTGTAATCGTTCCAGCCTTCAGTGCATTTTCTTTGTTCACTTTCAATGTAAAACGATTCGATGGGAAGAAACTGTATTTTTTTCCTTCGTCAGTCAACATGTTGTTATCGTCGCGCACAAACGCCATTGCGTCTTTAAAGTCAACAGCAGACCAAATGTTTTCATATTGCTCAAGCAATTCTTGAAGTTGTTCTGCTGAGCCGTTTTTAAATTCTACTGAACCGCTTCTTGCTCCTTCAAACAATTTAAATACGCCAAGGTATTTTTGAATGGTTGCTTGAATGAGATTGGTCGTATCCGTATTCGCAACGGCTGCGCGAGTTGCTTCAAATTCAGCATTTGTAATAGAGACATTTGCAAAGATTTTTTGAACTTCTTGATCAAAATAACGTGCAGCTGTTACCGCTTCTTTTGGATTGTTTTCCAAGCGCATATTCAAGACCTTATTGATAATTTCTTCGCTTGCATTCATGGAGAACAGTTGAAGTAACGGCATAAAGTAAACTTGATCTGTATTCCCTGCATACATCAAGATTTGATCTTCACGGAATTTAATCGGTAATGGATCAGAATCATAGGATTTCATTTTCATTTGGTTCGTGTACCAATCTGTTCCCATCAAGGATAAATTACACACACGAACATCTGTTCGTTTTCCTTCCACCTCTTGGAGGTACCAAAGTGGGAAGGTGTCGTTATCTCCGTTGGTAAAGATGATGCTATTTTTACCACAAGATTGTAAGTAATTTGTCGCCAAATCTCTTGCAGAAGTTTTTCCACTTCGATCGTGGTCGTCCCAACCTTGTACGGCCATGATTACAGGAACGGCAACACCAAG
The DNA here is from genome assembly GCA_041172545.1 of Bacteroidota bacterium. Lineage (GTDB taxonomy): Bacteria > Bacteroidota > Bacteroidia > Flavobacteriales_D > Crocinitomicaceae > UBA952. The sequence continues at coordinate 8,375 of JBEDJV010000046.1, forward strand.
CGCACTGGCAAGCATGGCACTGTTAACTTGAGACTTGATTTTACTTTGAACGAAGTTATAAATGGCATACACTCCAACACCAATCCACATGGCAAAGAAGTAGAATGATCCGGCATACGCATAATCACGCTCTCTAGGTTCCATCGGTTTTTGATTCAAGTAAACCACAATCGCCAAACCAGTAAAAATAAAGGCAAGTGTTAAGACAAAAGCATCTTTTGGTGCTTTGCGGTAATGGAATACAAGTCCAATTAAGGCTAAAATCAATGGCAATAAGTAGAATTTATTGTGAGCAGGATTCTCAGTGGTGTAGTGAGGTTGAAACTCCTGACTTCCTAAACGGATTTCATCAAGGAAGGAAATCCCGGAAATCCAGTTTCCATGTAGGTTATCTCCATGTCCCTGAATGTCATTTTGACGACCTGCAAAGTTCCACATAAAGTAGCGTAAGTACATCCAATTTACTTGGTAACGCATAAAATAGGTAAGGTTCTCTCCGAAACTTGGCAAACGTTTTCCGTCTCGACCAATCTCGGTATTTGTTCCGTCATTTTCATCATAGCCCGACCATTTCGCGTATCCTTGTTTGTGTACAGGACTGTCTCCGGAGTACATACGAGGGAAAATAGTTGATTGAGCATAAGTAGCAACAGCACCATGACGAATAGAGGCATTACTTTCGTAATATTTCTCCTCGATGGAATAAGCTCCATCGTGTTCGGCAATCCATTTTTGCGCGTCGGCTTCCTTCGTAAATGCTTTCACTTCCACATCGCCTTCCGTGATAACAAAACGACGCAAGTAGTAAGGAGATAGATCCTTCCAAGCATCATTACTTAACACGCGCGCTCCGTTTTCCGTCATTTCTTCACCATTTCGGAATGAGTTCCAATAATTTCCGAAGAAAATAGGTGCAGAACCATATTGTTCACGTTTCAAATAGGAGTGAAGCGTCACAAGGTTCTCCGGGTCATTTTCATCTAGTGGCGTGTTGGCATTTGAACGAATCACGATCACGGCAAATGAACTGTATCCTATCAATAGAAACACCAATCCCATCATGGAATTATACACCAAGGTATTTCCATTTTTTCGTGCCCATCTTACCAGAAAAACGCACGCGAAAATCAATAAAATAAAGAAGAAAACAGTTCCTGAAAAGAAGGGAAGACCTAGACTATTGACAAAAGCAACTTCGAAAGTTGAAGCCATGGCAATAGAACCAGGGATAATTCCCTCTTGAATAAATCCAAGTACAAAAATGGAAACCACACCTGTGAGTATAATTCCTTTCAGATTCACTTCTTCTTTCACTCGGAAGTAAATCATGTATCCAATTGCTGGAACAACGAGGATTCCTAATAAATGGACACCAATGGCAAGTCCAAGCATGAAGAAAATCATTAGAATCCATCTGTTTGGACGATAATCTGCTGATAATTCACCGGACGACAATAATCCCATTTCTTCGTCCCACTTCAAAATTGCCCAGAAAATGACAGCTGTAAACAAGGATGCCATTGCATATACCTCTCCCTCAACGGCAGAAAACCAAAAGGAGTCGGAGAACGTGTAAGCCAAAGATCCAATCGCTGCAGAAGCGAAAATGGCCATTTGATTACCGCTTGTCAATTCTTTTTGTTGGGATAGGATGATTTTTTTAATCAAAAGCGTTAGTGACCAAAACATGAATAGAATGGTCAAAGAGCTTGAAATAGCAGAAAGCGCATTGATCCAAACCGCAACAGATTCAGGCGCAGCAAAGAAACTAAATAAGCGTCCCAAAACCATAAATAACGGTGCGCCAGGGGGATGTCCAACTTCCAATTTGTACGCAGCAGTGATGTATTCACCACAATCCCATAAACTTGCAGTGGATTCAATCGTCATGAGGTACACCGTGCTTGCCATCAGAAAAACAAGCCAGCCGAGTAGGGTATTCCATTTAGTATAATTCATAGGTATGCGAATTTGATCTGTTTTTGTAACGCGAATTTAAGAATATTCGCTTTCAAAACGCACTCATTCACAGCAATTACGAAAGAACATTGAAATTATTTTTCAAATCTAGTTGTTAACAAGAAAAAATGTTCTTAAATTTGCATCGCATTTGAAAAAATGTTGAATGGCCCATGGTGTAACTGGCAACACGTCGGTTTTTGGTACCGAAGAGTCTAGGTTCGAGCCCTAGTGGGCCAACTCTTTAAAATTAAAAACCCTTGAAAGATTAGCTTTCAAGGGTTTTTTGTTTTTAGCGATTTCTTTCTTCCTCTTCGTTGAAAACCAACAGCGTATGCTTAATCATTTGATAAATTTGCTCTGGATTTAAGGCTTTTGTATTCGTAATAGATCCTAGTGGATTCGTATAACTAACACTACTGATTTTATCAAAATCCCAAAGTCTTATTTTTCGTGAATAGACTTTCTTTTTTTCCATGTCGAATGCCTTTATTTTCACCTTGACTGTCGGATGAATGTTGGAATATTGAACACCCATCGCACCGAAAGAGGGTCCGTTCCATGCTTGAACTTTTATTTTAAACTTAACATACAGTTCCTCTTCATATCCGAAAACGGCTCTTTTTTTTGTCATTTTTGGATAACCACCGGCAAACGTCCCTGTTTCCACCGTAGTTCTTTTACTTCCATCCGCTTTCAGGTCATAGATAAAAGTCGATTCTTTGAACAATTGACTTTTGACCGTTTTTTGAATGTATGATTTGATGGAATCTTGTAATTGCGCGGGAAATCTGAAATTCGAATACATATTGCTCGATTGATTACCCGTTGTAAAAGTAACGGAACTGGTAAGCGCTTTGTCTACCATTAACCTTACCTTGAAAATCCCAGCTTGGGCAGAGTAATGAAAAGGAAGAAAAACTACAAGGTACAAAGTGGAGATAATGAGAAGTCTATTTTTCATGGAAAAGCTTTTTCTCAAAATTACAAAAAGCATGCCTTTTTTTGAATACGGAGGCATCTTAAATTTGATTCCATTGATTATAACGTATCTTTGTAAAAAATTGGAAACATGAGTGAAACACGCACAGATATTAGTGAATTAGGTGAATTTGGAATCATTGATCAACTGACCAAAGGATTTGAACTAAAAAACGCGACTTCTATTATTGGTGTTGGAGATGATGCCGCTGTTATTGATTCGGGAAATGATGAGTATACGCTCGTTTCTACAGATGCATTGATTGAAGGAATACACTTTAATCTGATGTATATGCCGTTAAAGCACCTCGGATATAAAGCCGTTGCGGTCAATGTTTCGGACATTTGTGCTATGAACGGAAAGGCGGAACAAATCACCGTTGCAATTGCTGTTTCAAATCGCTTTAGTTTGGAAGCGTTGGAAGAATTCTACGCTGGAATAAAATTAGCATGCACTGAATTTGAAGTGGACTTAGTTGGTGGAGACACAACAAGTTCAATTTCTGGACTCATGATTACGATTACGGCAATTGGCCGCGTAAAAAAAGATGAAATCGTTTACCGATCTGGCGCAAAGGAATTCGACTTACTTGTAGTATCGGGCGACCTTGGTGGAGCATATATGGGACTTCAATTATTAGAACGCGAAAAAGATGTGTTTAAATCGAATCCTGCTATCCAACCAGATTTAGATGGACACGATTACATCATGCAACGACAGTTAAAACCAGAAGCCAGAATTGACGTGGTGAAATATTTAAAAGAACTAGGTGTTCAACCAACAGCTATGATTGACGTTTCTGACGGACTTGCAAGTGAAATTTTACACATTTGCAAGGCGAGTAACGTTGGATGCCATGTCTACGATGAAAAAATTCCAATTGATGCCAAGACCTCTATGGCGGCTCTTGATTTTAATTTGGATCCAAGCACATGTGCGTTAAATGGAGG